>JACNJL010000063.1 GCA_014382585.1 Limisphaerales bacterium
TTTTACCGTCGGAAAATTTCAAGTAAGAACACGCGGCCGAAATCGTCCGATCGATATCCGCACGATCGCTGAGCTTCACCGACAACCAAAAATAATTCGCACCCTCGAGGAGCAATGTATTGCCCTTGAAAATAACCGGCCCCGTTTTGCCGGACAACGATTCCCCAAACGGTTTGGCAGCACCAAAGTTCGCCGAGCTGCCGGAAGTTAACCACTGCACCGCTGCCAAATCGTTGGGCGAGATGTTGCCGCTCAACATTGCCGCCGCTTCGATCAAAGTGATGGGCTTGATCGCGCCAGTCGTTTCTACACGCACTCGCAGCAGTGGATTGGTTTCCAGCCCCACCAGCACGGGTACTTGAACGTCCTCGACCGTGATACCTGCGATTTTTTGCAACGAAGCCGGTATGAGCGCCACGTCGTCGATAAGAATTCCAGAGCGTTCCGGGCTCGTACACGTGAAGCGCAGCCGTTCCGGATTGCGAAGCAGCGGAATGCTAACGCGACTTTTGAAAGGGCGACCCACCACCACTGCGCGGTCACCATTAAAAATCTCCACCCATTTTCCGGCAACTTTTTCCTCCACGCGAAAGGCAAACGGACTGCGACTCGTCCAGCGCTCGGCCTGAAACACCAACTTCCCCGGCAGCTTGATGTCGGCGGCTGGCGTGAATTCCACCCGCCGTTCTTTCCCGCCGTAAATATGCAGGCATTGTTTGCCGGCGTAATGGAACTTCGCCGTCACCTCTGCGTGCCCCACTTCTGCGCTCCAAGTGCCCGCATTGGTTTTGAGTTCGCGAATTTCGCTTGGCTTGGTTGTTTCAAAACCGGTTTTAAGGGCACCAGCAGTGGCACCCGAAAGCGCGGTTGCCAGTAAAACCCCTGTGAAGTTCATTTGTTTAACCATTTGCGGATTCCTTTTTTATCAATGTGTGTAAAGTTAGATTTTCCAAATTAGTTTGTGTGGTTGGAAGCAGCACACTCGCCACATAACCGATGAACAGGCACGACACAATGCCGATGAGGGAATATAGAAAGCCGTTGGTTTCTGTGGCGCGCCAAATCCAAATCATCACGGCCACGCCGCCGAGCAATCCAATGAACGCACCGCGCGCGTGGGCGCGGGTGGTGAGGATGCCCAACAAAAACAATCCGCCGAGCGCGCCCATAAACATTCCGATGACTTTGAAATACTCGCTCATCAACGAACGGATTTCCGGGCTGATAAAAAGCAACCCCGCCATCGTGCCGAGCACGCCCATCACTAGCGTTAGCACTTTCGCGGCTTTCAAATAACCGGCCTCGCTGTCGCATCGATTAAACGGACGCAGAAAATCGGTGACCAATGTGGTGGCGGTGGAGTTCATGCTGGTGGACACCGTCGATTGTGCGGCCGCAAAGATGCCCGCCACAATGAGGCCCGCAATGCCGACGGGTAATTCAGTGGCGATAAACATCGGGAAAATTTGGTCGTTTTGAATCGTCGGATTGAGTTGCGCCGGATTGGAATGGTAAAAAGCGTACAAGCCCGTTCCGATGAAGAAAAACAGCAGCGATCCGAACACCGCCAATATTCCATTTGCCCAAATAGAGCGCGCGGCGGCAGCAGTGCTTTTGGTGGTCATGTACCGCTGCACCACGGCTTGATCGGATGTGTAGCTCGAAAGGTTTTGGCCGAAGCCGCCGAGAATGATGACCCACAACGCGAGCACGGTGAAACTGTCCGGACTGAAATCGAGGTTCACCAAAGTCATTTTGTCATTCGCCTTTGCGAGATCGAGCACGCCGCCAAAGCCGCCGTCCACGCCGCCGATTATGTAAAACACACAAACCACCGCGCCGCCGAGCAGGACCACGGTTTGGATTGTGTCCGTCCAAATCACCGCCTCCACGCCGCCCATCGTGCAGTAAATCAAGCACAGCACGCCCATAATCAGAACACTTTGCCACGGCGAAAGCGGCGTGACGGCGGAGAGCGCCAGCGCCGTGAGCGCCATCACGATGCCCATTCTCGAAATGTGAAACAGCGTGAAGAGTCCGCTGCCGATGAGCCGCACTGGCCGACTGAAGCGTTTGCCGAGATATTCATACGCGCTCGTGGCGTCGATGCGCCGGAAGAACGGCATCGCGCCATAAATCGCCAGCGGCGCCACGGCGGGGATCATCAGCATGCCGATGTACAGCAACCAATCGGTGGCGTACACCAGCGCCGGCAGCGCCACAAACGTCAGCGAGCTGAGCATCGTGGCGTAAATCGAACAGGCCGCGGCCCACCACGGGATGTTTTGGCCGCCGCGAAAGTAGTCATCCGTGGTTTTGTTTTTGCGCATAAACCACACGCCCACGCCGACCATCACCAGCAAGTACAACGCGAGCACGGTAAAGTTAATCGCGCCAAACGGTTTTTTATTTTCGACGGGCGTGAGCCGCCACACCTTTACGCTGCGCACGCGCGGTTTGATTTCGCCGCTGGCGATGATGATGTCGTCGCCCCATTTCACCGCGGGCGTGGTGACGTGATTTGCCGGCAACGGCCCGGCGTCAATCCAAGTATCCGTGATCGTGTGATACGCCCACGCGCGCTTAGGAAAACCCGGATGCGTTTTCACAAAGTCCGCGTCCGCCGCGATTTTTTTAAGCCCTTCGCCATCCGCGCCGCCCACCACGAATATGTGCGATTGCCCCACCGCCACTGCCGTGCCCGCCATCATCGGTTTCGGCGATGCCTTGCGTTTCCGCCACGCCTCGGCCTTGCCGCTTTTTTTACGGGATGGACTAAACTCATAAACATCATTCATCGCGATGATCCCCGCGATGCCTTCCACTTTCGCATCCTGCCGACGTCCGCCAAAAACGTACAGACACATCTCGCGCCCGTTATGCTGTGCCACCATTTGATTAAACGCCCGCTCCGGCCCCGGCCACGGCGGGAGTTTTTCCCACTCCATTTTTTCCGCCCCCAAATCCAATCGCCAGAAATTCTTCGTGGCCGTGTTCAGCTCCGCACCACTCTGCCCGCCTGCGACATAAACCACATTGCCCATCAACGCCGCTGCGCCACCGGTGCAAGCCTCCGTCAACGGAGGTAATTTCGTTTGTTTCAGTGTTTCCGTTTTTGCATCCCACTCCAGCCGAAACACATCTGAATAAACCACCTTACCCGTTTGGCCGCCGATGCACACAACGCCATTCTCAGTCGAAACGCACATTCCGTAGCCCACTGGCTTTTCTAATGTGAAATCGGTTTTCCATTCGTAGCTTTCCCCCTTGCGCACAAGCACCCACGCTTTGTCGTGATACACCTTCGGCACCTCCCACAAATCCCCGCCTGCGGGCACAGGGAAATCCGCGCCACCGGCCACGATCAGCGCGTCATTGTGCACGCCGACAAATGGCCCCGCCACGCCGATGGAATCCGGCAAATCGGGCAGTGCCTTGGACGCAAGACAAGCCCCATCCCCGGCCATCGCCGAAACACTCAAAAAAACCAATACAGCAAAAAAATGTTTCACGATCATTCCTCCAAGTGGCTTAAAATAAATTCGCACCCATCGCTCACGTGACGGCGCATCAAACACTCGGCCTCTCCGACGTTTCCCTTGCCTAAAACCGTCACCAGTTTTTCGTGGTCACGATGCGTGCGCTCGGCGGATTCCAACGGCAACGCACCCGGTTTATTGCGCGCCACTACTGAGAGCATCCGCAAATCCATTACCGATTTGGTCAGCCACGGATTATCCGCCGCCTCAATAAGCACCCGATGAAATTTCAAATCATTATCCAGCCACCGTCGCAACACCGCCGCCGTTGCCGTTCGCCCTTTGCTTTGTCGAATGCGTCCCAGCAGCGTCCGCCAATCGGCGCAGAGAATTTCCAACTGCACCAATTGATCCGGCCGAATGCGCGCCGCCGCCTCGCGCGCGGCAAAACACTCGAGCTGTTCGCGCAACGCATAAAGTTGCACAATCTGCTTGCGATCCAGGCGCCGCACAAACGCCCCCGCGCCGGGCACGTGCTCCACAAGACCCTCACTCGCCAACCGATTCAGCGCCTCGCGCACCGGAACCATACTCACGCCCAACTCAGCCCCGAGCTTCCGATTCACCAACCGCATCCCCGGCGGCCAATGTCCGGTGGCCACGCGCTTACGAATGGCGTGGTACGTTTCATCGGCAAGCGAGGTGGCGGTGCTAGAAATCATTTGAAATCGTGTGTTATAACAAAAGCCGTTTGTGCGCCGTGCGCCGTGATTTGTCCAGCGAATTTTTAATAAAAATTCCAAAGCCCAGTTCACTCCGTTGAATGCTTGCCAAGACACTGTGTTTCCCTAGAGTCCCCCCAATGAGTGACGGCAATTTGACAGTGCAACGGTTTTTGGCGGTGATCAAGGGAGTGTGCGAAAAGACAAGGCACCCGATGCCGCCGCATCTCACGCCCTTAGCGGAGGGGCACGCGATCCCCGCCCCCTCTTCGCTGGAGGAGGCTCTGAAAACTGCGGGCTTGGCGTTAGACGATGCGCAAAGTGCGTGCCTGTTTGCCAATATTGTGAACCTCAGCATCGCCGATGGACGCGTGCGGGATCGTTCGCTGGTGGAGTTGGCGGCGGAAACGCTGCGGCTGGAACGCGACAGCGCGCGTGATGTGCAGGAGGCGCTCGAGGCGCGGTTCCAATCGAACGCGTTTCGTGATGATGATGAATGGGCGCTTTTTTGTGCAGTGCTGATCGCGATGGAGGGTGCTGATGGTGAGGTGGCAAAAAGTGAGACGGCGTATCTCCAACGTTTTGTGCCAAGCCTCGAACACATCGAAGCGGGCAATCGCTTGCTCGCGGAAAAGGCGGAAACGTTGGACGATCAAGTGGCGCGATTGAGCACCCGACAAAAGCGTTTCCTCACGGCGCACGTCATTGGGATGATGCTCATCGACGGCCAATACGAAGGCACCGAGGCGGAATTACTGGAAAAGCTTACCGACCAAATGTCGCTGGCGCAATGCGATCAGGATCGCTTGCTGAAGGGGCTGTACACGCTGTACAACGTGAGTGTGTTGGGTTAGCCAAAAAGAGCGTGCAGCTTTTTGACTGGGAAATTTTTCCCGGGGCACACGGTTTGCTCTAACTCGCGATGGACGCGGAACTTGGGGCGACCCCGGAGGGTTTTGTTTTTCAGGTAATCAACCAGCTCGATGAGTGATTGCTGCTGCTTGGCGGTGACCCATTTTTCCTGAAAATTGCCGACCACACAAATACCGATGGAATTGGCATTGTAGGTTTCGCTTTTCACGTGGCCGCCTTTGATTTGGCGGAGCCAACGATTGCCTACTTCCACTTTGCCATCGGCGGAACCGTTGGTGCCATTGCAAATGATGAAGTGATAGGCGAGGCCATTCTCCATCCCGCGCCGCCGATGGGCATCATCAAATATTTTTGCGTTACCGTTTCCAGTCGCACTGTGGTGGGCGATGATATTTTTCCACTTGGTGGTGTTAATGCGCGGCTTATTAATCGTCGTCAGTGGCAGCGAATTGTATTGCGTGCGCAAATGGATCCGCTGACCGGGGACGATGAGATCTTTGGTCAGCCCATTCCAAAGCTTTAGCTGATTGACGGTGACACGATACCGCTGGGCGATTGCACTGAGGGTGTCGCCTTTTGCCACCACGTGATAACGGCGCAGCACTGCCGCCAGCGCATCGACAGGATGAAGCAACAAAATACCACCCGCAGTCAGCACGGTAGTGCTCAGTCCTTGGCGCAAAAATTGGCGACGCGTTTCCTCCATAGCGTTTGCTCAACTTAGCGAAGACATAAAACAGAGTCGAGATTTTCTGACTCAATCGGGCAATAGGTTATTCCCAATTCTCCAATAATTCGCTGAAAATCTCTTGAATAAAGTGGACACCTTCCCCTCCTGTCATAATATCGAACAGTGGGCGGATGTTTTTTACCGCATGATCAAGCCAAAGCTCGCCAAGCATGGCGAGTTGAATTATTCAACCCGCGTGACGGATCAACCAAACATCCTGTGGATTTGCACGGACCAACAACGGGCCGACACGATCGGCGCGCTAGGCAATTCGCACATCAACACACCCAACTTGGATGCGCTGGCCGCGCAAGGCGTGGCGTTTACGCGGGCCTATTGCCAAAGCCCCGTTTGCACGCCCAGCCGCGCTTCGTTTCTTACCGGACGTTATCCGCGCACCACGCGTTGTCGCCAAAACGGACAGGCGATGCCGGGCACGGAAAAACTCATCAGCCGACTCCTCGCCGATGCCGGCTACACCTGCGGCCTCGCCGGCAAACTGCACCTCGCCACCTGCGCCAATGGCGTGGTGGAAAAACGGATTGATGATGGCTATGACGTTTTTGATTGGTCGCACCATCCGCAGCCGGATTGGCCGGAGAATGCCTACACCCAATGGCTCACGCAACAGGGCAAGTCATGGGAAGCGCTCTACGACGGGCCCTCGACGCCTTATATAAAGCACGGCGTTCCCGCCGAGTACCACCAATCTACTTGGTGCGCGAATCGGGCCATTGATTTCATTCGCGAACAAAACGGGGCGCCGTGGTTTTTCAGTTTTAATTGTTTTGCCCCGCATCATCCCTTCGATCCACCGGCCGAATATTTGGCGCGTTACAATCCGGATGAATTGCCATTACCCAAAACACGACCCGGCGAATTGGAAACCAAAACCACGTTCCAAAAACTCGACAGCCAATACGCCCACAACGATCCCGGCAGCTATGATGTCGCGGCCATGACTGATGCCGACAAGCGCGAGGTCACGGCAGCCTACTATGCGATGATTGAGCACATCGACGAGGGCGTGGGCCGCATGATCGGCGCTCTGGAGGCCACGGGACAGTTGGAAAACACGATCATCATTTTCATGAGTGACCACGGGGAAATGCTGGGCGACCACGGCATCTACCTGAAGGGCCCTCATTTTTATGAGGAAGCCGTGCGCGTGCCCCTGATCTTCAGTTGGCCGCAACAATTCAAGACCCAGCTGCAGGCAAATTGCCTGATGGAACTGGTTGATATCGCCCCCACCCTGCTGGGAGCCGCCGGACTGGATGTGCCCGAGGCGATGCAGGGAAAATCGCTCCTGCCCATTCTGCGCGGCGAAAGCGATCCGGCAACTCACCGCCCGCATGTCTTCAGCGAATACTACAATGCATGGAGCCATAGACACAGCTACGGCACCATGCTGCGGACAAACACCCATAAGATGATTGTCTACCACGGCACGGATCAGGGGGAGCTTTACGATCTGGAAAATGATCCGGATGAATTTGAAAATCTCTGGAGCACCCCAGCCCAAGCCGACTTGAAAACGCAAATGCTGAAGGCCACCTTCGACGCCAGCGTGTTCACGATGGACCCCACTCCGCCGCGTGAAGGGCCGTTTTAAATGCGCACATCACTGCGTAAACCTCAATCAAACCTTGGCTAATGACCTGATCAAAGTAAAATCAGAAGATATTATTTACACTTGCAACTACCCCCCCCGTTTTTCTAAAATAGAGACGTGAAACATCTTATCATCACAATTCTGACGGCCGCAGCATTTATGACAGGGTGCGGCGGAAAACAGCAGGCTATAGTAAAAGCCTATAACTCGATGGCTTCTGCGGAGCGAACATACTCAACCCTTTTTAAATCAGCACTCCAAGCCGAGAGTTTCCAAGGGATAAAAGATGCCACTAATTCATACCTACAAAATGTACGGAATATTGATATGAGCGGCTGCCCTGACGACTTCAAACAAGCCATGAAGAGCCTGGAAAGTTCCCTGAATGTTATAAATACGTATTTAGGAAGCATTAATAATATTGACGAGGTTGACGAAGCCAGGTTTGTGTCCTTGCAAAACGCACGATTAGACGCAACCCGGAATCTTAACAGCGTGGCTGAGAGCCATGGATTAACAATCGAGCATTAGCGCCAGGCCCTTCCAACCCAAGGGGAATATTCCTGTTCGGCATCAGCATATGCACAATGGCCCACACGCCGCCGCGTGAAGAGCCGCTTTAGTAAATCGCGCTGCTATCCCGCTTGCTAATTGAAGGTTGTTTACTTATCAAACCGCACCTGTTGCACCATACCATTTGAAAACCCAAACCATGCGGTGCTGTATTTGTTGCCTTGGCCATCGGTAATGTTCATTCCAGTGTATCCCCACCATTCTCCTTGTGTCTTTTCCGGTTTACCAAAGAACGTTTGAACCTGTGCCTGCCGCTTGCCTACATAAAAGCGATCCAGAGATTGTTGGTTTACCCCCATCGTCCAAGCAAAAGCCTTGCCGGGTGGCATAGCCACAGGAGCCTTGGCACCAGGCACACGTCCGGTGTGTTGGGGGTTTTGTCCGCGCATGGGCCACGGGCTATTGGCGAGTCCTTGAGTGGAGGTCTTGATGGCATGGAGCTTATCGTCATGTGCTCCGACATAAACCGTGCCATCAGATCCGATAGCGGGGGAGGACCACACCTCATCTCTCGTCTCAAATTCCCATAGCCTGACCCCACTCTTGCCATTGATGGCATAGAGCTTTTTGTCCCTTGACCCGACGTAAACCGTACCATCAGATCCGATGGCGGGGGAGGAGACCACATGCCAATCCGTTTCAAATTCCCATAGCTTGACCCCAGCGGTTGCCTTGGCTTTAGTCGGCTCCGACTTGGCGGACTCGGCATCTTTCTTCCCACATCCCACCAACGCCACTACCGCAATCGTTAAGAGAATCTGTTTCATACGCCCCACCCTACAGGAAATTCTTCACCCACACCCACTACAATCAACCAGAAAAATTATAACGGAGCCGCCTCCCTCCGCACCATCATTCTAAACAATGAAATCCTTGGTGATGGCGCAAGCCATGCTGCATTAGAAAAACCCTACGGCCCCGGGGCGATGTACTGCTCGAGTTGTTGAATGATGTGATCTTTTTGGTTTAGGGAGAGGATGAGGAGATCGGTGGAGGTGATGACGCCGAGGATTTTGCCTGCTTCGGTGACGGGTAAATGGCGCACGCGATTTTGGCCCATCACGGCCATGCATTCTTCAAGGCTGGCGTCGGGGCTGATTTGCACGAGGTCGCGCGTCATGATTTCCGAAACTTGGGTGGACTTAGACGAGCGATCCTTGAGCACCACTTTGCGCGTGTAATCGCGTTCGGAAATGATGCCCACCAGCTGGCCCTCATCCACCACCATCAATGCGCCGACTTTAAATTCATCCATCAACCGCACGGCCTCGAACACCGTGGCATCGGGTTCAATGGAGCGCACGCCGGTGCTTTTATCTTCCAAAATAGTTTTTGCATTCATGGCGGATTTTTTGGCTAAGTTTTTGGCGAATGTTCGATATTTATAACCCCACGCAAACGGCTTTGGTTTCGGTGTAGAGTTCCAGTGATTCGCGGCCCATTTCACGGCCCCAGCCGGATTGTTTGTAGCCACCGAAGGGCAGCGCGGCGTCGAAGATGTTGTATGTGTTCACCCACACCGTGCCGGCGCGCAGGCGGGCGGCGGTGCGATGGGCCTTGGATAAATCACGCGTCCAAATTCCGGCGGCGAGGCCGTAGGTGCTGTCATTGCTGCGGTCGATGATTTCATCGATGTCGTCGAAGGGATCGGCCACCACGACGGGTCCGAAAATTTCCTCGCGCACGATGCTCATATCATCGCGGGTATCAGTGATGACGGTGGGCGACACAAAGTAACCTTGATCGCCGAGGCGCGTGCCGCCGGTAACGCAGTTGGCACCGGCTTCCACTCCGGCATGCATATAACCGGTAACGCGCGCAAGTTGTTCATCGGACACGAGCGGGCCCATCTCGGTATCGGGAGCCAAACCGGGCCCCATCTTGATGGCAGCGGCAGCATCCTTCACGCCGGCCAACACTTCATCAAAAATATCTTTCTCAACATAAAGGCGCGAGCCGGCACAGCAACATTGGCCGTGATTAAAAAAGATGGCGCTGGCGGCCCCGGCGATGGTGGCTTCGAGGTCGGCGGTGTCCTTGAAAATAATGTTGGGCGATTTGCCGCCCAGCTCGAGGGTGACTTTTTTGAGATTCCCGGCCGCGGCGTTAACAATCATTTTGCCGACCTCAGTGGAACCGGTGAACGCAACCTTGTCCACGTCATCGTGCGCGGCCAGCGAAGCCCCGGCGGTTTCGCCCATTCCGGGAACGATGTTGACAACCCCATCGGGCACGCCAGCTTCCTGCAAAATTTCACCCAAGCGCAGCGCGGTGAGTGGCGTTTGCTCGGCGGGTTTGAGGACCACGCAGTTTCCGGTGGCCAATGCGGGGCCGAGTTTCCACGCGGCCATCAGCAACGGGAAATTCCACGGGATGATTTGGCCGACCACGCCCACCGGCTCGCGTGTGGTGTACGCGTGAAACTTCGCGCCCGGTGCATACGGCACGGAAATGGGAATGGTGTTACCCTCCAGCTTGGTGCACCAGCCTGCCATGTAATGAAATAGATCGGCTGAGAGTGGCACATCGGCGGCGGCGGCGACGCCCATGGGTTTGCCGTTGTCGATGCTTTCCAGCTCGGCCAATTCGGCGGCGTGCTCGAGAATGAGATCGCCAATTTTCCAAATGAGCCGCCCGCGTTCACTGGGGGTCATGGTGTTCCACGCGTGGCTGGGGTCATCAAAAACTTTACGCGCGGCGGCAACAGCCAGATTAATATCTTCCACATCGCCCTCCGCGACTTGGGCGATCTCCGCCCCGCTGGCGGGATTGTAAACGGCGAAGGTTTTGCCGGAGGAAGCAGCTTGCCATTGGCCGTTGATGAGCGCTTGGCGTGGGGATTGCAGAAACGCCTGCACGCGGGGCGAGGGTTGGATGACAGGAATATCGAGCGGAGCAGTGGCAACCATAGGAATCCTTTGGGTTCGAGTTGGTGTTAAGGTTCTCGAATTGTACGCTTCCATCCTCGGAGCGCAACCCTTTGTGTTGTCGTATTGAGTAACCCGCAATCCGCGCGTTACGGTTCCACGCCGACAGAAATGACTTTGCCGCCGGCAATGGTGAATCGCACGGTCGTCATCTGTTGAGTGCCGGAGCGCACCTTCATGTTGCGGTAAACCCACACGCCGCCATTCTCTTCATCGGGCGGCCCAAACCCGCGGCGCACCAGATCTCCAGCAAGGCCGCGATATTGTTCGATGGCCATTTTATTGCCGACAATGCCAAAGGTCCATTGCATTGCCCGGGCTTTCGCGTTGTTGGCGTTGATCTCTTCGCCTTTTTTGTTCCAGCGTTTCTCGGTGGTTTTGCCGTCTGCGGCATAAATGACCTCCCGACTTTTCTGGCCGTTATCGTGCCACTCGGTGAACTGCTCGAGTCGGCCATCCTTATAAACTTTTTCTGATTTCTCGACATTGGTGGCGTGATACTCCACCGCTTTACCGGTGAACGGGAGTTCTGAAATCTTGTAAACTTCGTAGAATACGCCGTTCATTTCAGCAAGCACCGGTGCACCTTTGGGATCTTCATTCACATTCTGTGTACCTCCGGGAGGTGGCCCGGCAGGAATCGTGCCTCCGCTGCCGGGTTGTGGAACTGCCTCCATCCCGCCTACGGCACCTTCTCCACCTTCCCCACTCATACCGCCGGGGCCGCCCGCATTGCCGGAGTTCCCAGAAGATGGGCTGGAGGGATTCGGTTCAATCGGAGGTTCATCCTTGGAGCAACCGAAGGCCAAAAGCAAGGCCATCACTGTTATGGGTATGAATTGATTCATCGTGTTGATTGCAGTTGTTTTGCGGGGCGACAGGTCAGGGGGTTTCTTTTTTTTGCGGGACGTTTACTTTTACCGATTTCACTTTGCCGGATTGAAACGTAAACTCGACCTCGTGGGCAATGGCCGTGCCCGATGCGCGCACTTGAACATTCTCGTACACCCAAGCGCCGCCTTCAGCACGGTCGGGTTCACCAAAGTCGGTATACACAATTCCCTCGGCTTTGTTGCTGTAAAGTTTTTCGATCTCGCCGGTGACCCACACTCGAACGCGGCCTTGCGGATCGGGCGCAGCAGCCACGGCGCTTCCATCCTCGTTCCATTCTTTCACCGCGACTTCCTCGTCATCCAGATAAGTCGTCTCATGAGCTTTATTGCCGTTCTCATACCATCCCGTCGCCGTGCCTTCGCGGCGGCCGGCTTTATAAAACGTCTCGCTCATTTTATTGCCGCTCTCGTACCACTCCGTTTTCAGTCCGGCTTGCCGACCCTCTTTCCAGTTGGCTTCCCAGGATTTCTCTCCGTTTTCGTACCACCATGTTTCGGAGCCAGTTTGCTTGCCGGCGTCGTATTCTTTTTGACTTTTCACCTGGCCGGTTTCATACCATTCCGAGTAACGGCCTTGCGGTTCGTCGTCCACCCACATCGCTTCCCAGGCTTTGCTGCCGTCAGAAAACCATCCGGTCGCCCGGCCCTGACGCAGGCCGTTCTCAAAATGAGTCACACTTTTTTCGCGACCATTTTCGTGCCACCACACTTCTTTGCCATCCTGCAATCCATTTCTGTATAAAACTTGAAACTCCATTTTCACTCCGCCCGGATGCCATTGAATGGTGGACCCATTCAACACACCGGTTTGGTATTCACTCTGACCAGCACGTGCCCCATCCGGATGCCACCAGATTTCCTGGCCGTCCTCGCGTCCATCCACATAAGTCGTTTCCTGTTGGCGCTGGCCATTGGGGTGAACCCAAACCGCTTTACCCGTGAATGGCTCGAGTTCGCCCGCCTTGATGACGACGCCCGTATCCTCATCGAAAATCAGCATCTCCGCCGAGACCACCCGACTGGGATCACCGGGGTCTGTATTATTTTTCTTGCCGCAACCACTGAAAAAAACGAGCACCAAACACAGTGTAAAAATTGCGTTGAAGATTTGCCGCATGCCCGATACTACCCCCAGCAAAGCCACTTGACAACCCTTGTTGCCACAGCCTGCTCCCATTGCACCCCAAATCAAACTATCGCGAAACAAGTGTAACCGGGGCCAAAACCCACGCGTCTGCCTTGTTAACGAACGGAACAGGAGACAACCATGAACCTCAAAATTGCAATCATCCTAATCACCGGCGCGCTCGCCGCACCGTCACTCACCCAAGGCCAAGGCCAGCAACAGCATGGCGCGCCAAACTCCGTGCGCAACCAAACCGGACCAGGCAGCAGCGTAAATCGCCAATCCGTTCGCAAACCCCTTAGCAGCACCCATAGCGGCCAACAGGGCAACTCCGGCCAAACCCAGAACCCTTCGCAGGGGAACGGCAATAGCGGCCACAAACCCCAAAGTGGCATGACCCGTACCGAAAATGGCAGCCAACAAAACGGAGGGGGACAACGCCAACACGTGAATATCAAGGAAACACTCGACCTCACCGATGAGCAAGCTGCCCAACTCAGAGCCATCCATGAAAAATGGCACAAATATGCCAAGGCCATTCACGGTAACAAAGAACTCTCCAAGGAAGAGAAAAAAGCCAAACTCAAAGAAGGCTTCAAGAAAATGGATGCCGCCGTGCGCGAATTGCTCAGCGAAGAACAATACGCAAAACTGAAAAAGCTTCGTCAGTCCTCCGCTCGTCCCCACCAAAATGGCAACCACAACGCCCAACAACGCCAACGCCTCATCAAAGAACTCGAGCTCACCGAGGAACAGGTCAAAAAACTCCGCGCCGTTCATCAGTACGCGACCCGGAAGATCAAAGGCATCATCGCCAACAAAGAACTATCGAAGGAAGAAAAGAAAGAGCAAATCAAAGCCGTCCACCATCAGGCTCACAACCGGCGCATGGAAATCCTCACCAAAGAACAAATCATTAAGCTCAAGAAAATCCTGGCTCACATCCGAGCACAGCGCCATGAACAGGAGCAAAACGGCGGGGGAAATTCCTCAGGTCGCCCCCAGTCCCATCAACAAGGCAACGGCACCAAGCCCAGCCAAGAAGGGGGCCGCGGCCTCGGCGCAACGCATAACAAGCCGCACAGCAAAGTCGTTCTCTATTCCATTCCAAGCTGTGGCTACTGCACCAAATCGGCCGACTTACTCAAATCAAATGGCGTTGACTTTGTGCGAAAAAATATTCGGACGGACGGGAAAGCCCGCGCCGTGGTCGCCAAGAAAACCAAGGAAGCCGGCATCCATTGGCGCGGCGGAGTGCCAGTCGTCATCGCCGGCGACAAAGTGATTGTGGGATACAACAAAACCGCCCTCAATCAGCTTAAATAATCCACGCGACTCAATCTACCGATTTCATTCCGGCCATTTGGCCGGTTTTTTTTTTGCCCAACCTCGCATTATCCATCATCTTCTGTAACTTCATGATTTACAAATCCGTCTTTTAAAATAGATTGAACGGAGCACAAGCTATGAACTACCAGTCCGATACACGAGCCCTCCCCGCCCTCGCCATCACCCTCATCGCATTGAGCCTGAGCATGCCCAGCCCCGCCTCCGCGCAACAAGCCGGCGGCACGCGCATCGGCGGCGTGCTCAAACCCGATCCCACACAAAGCCGCCGCGCCCTTCGCAGCACTTACGGATTACGCAAAAACCCACTCCGCAACGCCAAACGTAGCGAGATTATCAATGAATTGGGCGGGAGTGCCGAAACCGAAGCCGCCGTGGTCAACGCTCTGGACTGGTTCACCCGCACTCAAAAAGAAAACGGTTGCTGGTCTGAGACGCAATCCAACGTCGCCCACACCGGCTTGGTGATTCTCTGCTACTTTTCCTATGGCGTAAAACCCGATGACGAAACCAATTATGGCCAAGCCCTTGCCAAAGGGCTCGACTGGCTGGTAAAACAAGTTCCAGAAACCGGCAACATGCGAGATGGCGGCCGGATGTACGGACAAGCCATTGGCACCCTTGCCCTTGGGGAAGCCGCCGGCATTACGCGTCTGGAGAAATATTATCAGCCCCTTGAGCGAGCTGTTTCATTTTTGTGCGCCTCCCAAAATCCCAAGAGCGGCGGCTGGCGCTATCAGCCCCACCCTTCGCTGGAACACGCGGGTGATTTATCGGTTACCGGCTGGGTCATCATGGCCTTGCGCAGTGCCGAGATGGCCGGCGTCAGCGTGCCCGCCAAACACCTCGGCCCCGCGCGGCAGTTTCTCGACACCGTAAGCGCCGGTCAACACAAAGGGTTTTACGGCTACAAAGATTCCGTTCCTAAACCATCCATGACCTCCGTAGGCATGTACTGCCAGCAACTCTACGGCTCCAAACCCGACGAAAAACGCCAGATCGATTCCGCTAAATTTCTCGCCACCCGACTACCCGCCACAACCCAAAAAGATTATTATTATTGGTACTACGGATGCCTCAGCCTCTTTTTGCACGGCGGCAAACCATGGCAGGATTGGAACGCAAAAATGAAACCCCTTTTCCTGAAAAAACAACAAGCGAACGGCACGTGGAAACCCGAAGGCCGCCGCGCCAAACAGGAAGGCACCACCATCACCACCGCTTGGGCCACACTTTCGCTGACTGTCTACTATCGTTACTTGCCTATGATTAACGGCTATACCCGCCAAAGCGCGGTCAACGCAAAATCCGGCGGATCCACCTTTGGGATCCGTAAACAACGCCCCGGTTCAGAGCGCAGCAACACCACACAAAACCAATAGCCTCGGCGAACCGCCCCGCGCGAATTTTCCTTCCCCAATTCCATCACGGCACTATTATTTGGCCGTGATGAAATCCGCCGCATACACAATGCGGCCAATTGTTTAACTTCAATCATGGAAAACATTCCTGAAATCCTGCTCACCCTAGGCCTCTTAATATTGCTTCAAGCAGTGTTGGGCTTTGACAATCTACTCTACATTTCCCTCGAATCCAAACGCGCGCCGGAGGCCGATCGCTCGCGCATACGCAAATGGGGCATCGGCATCGCCGTGGGATTACGCATAGTGTTGCTATTCGCGCTAGTGAAAATGATCGCCTCGTTCCAAAACACTTGGTTTGCCTTTCCAGAATCCTGGGGCGCGGTGGCGGCGGGTTCATTTAATCTCCACAGTCTCGTCGTTTTGCTGGGAGGTGGGTTTATTATTTACACGGCGATGAAAGAAATTTTCCATATGCTTGCCGTGGATGACTTGGGCGAAGAAGACGTAAAACGAAAGGCTTCCACCAGCAAATCCGTTATTGCCAAAATTGTTCTAATGAATCTTGTGTTTTCGTTTGATTCAATCCTCAGCGCCATCGCGCTCACCTCGGTGGATGGGAACATTTCCACAACCGGACTTTGCATTATGATGCTCGCCGTCTTGGTCGGCGGCGCGTTAATGATTTTACTGGCCGATCGCGTGTCAGAATTTCTCCAGCGCAATCGAATGTACGAAGTGCTCGGCTTGTTCATTTTGTTTGTCGTCGGGATTATGTTACTCAGCGAAGGCGGACATTTGGCCGGCCTCTCATTTTTCGGCCACGAAATTCACGCGATGAGCAAAGCCACATTTTACTTTGTGATCGCCGTACTCGTGCTAACGGAAATCGTCCAAAGCCGTTACAAAAAGAAATTGTTGCGGCAAAAATCCACCGCTTGAGCTAGGTTCAGTTGATGAAAATCACACTCGCTTTACTAGCTCTTTGCGCTCCGCTGCACGCGGCGGATTTGAAAGTCGGCCAGCCGGTGAATCTCAAATTCACCGCCGCTGACGGGCGCACGGTGGATCTTGCCCAGATGCGCGGCAAAGTGGTGCTGCTTTACTTTTGTGCCTCGTGGTGTCCGCCATGCGTGCGTGAATTTCCAGACATGAAATCGGTTTACGAAAAACTGCATCCCCACGGATTCGAAATCATCGGCATTTCGCTTGATCAAAAACGTGAACAATTCAACGCATACACCAAACAAAAACAAATCCCATGGCCGCAACATTTTCAGGAAGAATCCTGGGCAGGGCCGTTGATAAAACAATTCAATGTCAAAGCCATCCCCACCCAGATATTAATCGACCCAAAAGGCCGCATCGCCCACCTCAACACACGTAAAACGCTTGAGGCAGAAGTCCGCAAACGACTCGCCCTGCCCGATCCCGGCAGACAATGGGGCCAATGGCGCGGACCGTTGGGCACCGGCTTTGCCCCGAATGCCGATCCGCCAACTGAATGGAGCGAGACCAAAAATCTGAGCTGGAAAACGCCCTTGCCCGGTTTGGGCCATTCCTCGCCGGTGGTTTGGGGGGACTTGATTTTTCTCACCACCGCCGTGCCGCAGGGCGAAAAATTGCCCGTTCCCGGGCAACCCGCCGGCGCGCATAACAACATCGATCCATTTCACAAACTCCGCTTCACCGTGCTGGCGATCCATCGCGCCACTGGAAAAATCGCGTGGCAAAAAATTGTCAGCACCACACAGCCGCACCAAAGCACGCACGAAAGCGGCACGTGGGCATCCAACTCTCCGGTGGTGGATGATGAACACGTCATCGCCTCCTTCGGCTCGGCGGGAATTTATTGTCTCAAAGCCAAGACCGGCGAATTGGTTTGGAAAAAAGATCTCGGCGATATGAAGGTGAAACACGGCCACGGTGAAGGTGCATCGCCGGTGCTGCACGGCAACACGCTCGTCATCAATTGGGATCACGAAGGGGATTCATTCATCGTCGCCTTCGACAAACGAACCGGCAAACCACTCTGGCGCAAGCCCCGTAACGAGCCCACCAGTTGGAGCACGCCCATCACCGTCACGCGCGGCAGCACCACCCAGCTCATCGTCAGCGCCACCACCGCCGTGCGCGGTTACGACCTCGCCAACGGCAACGTGCTGTGGCACATCGGCGGTTTGCCGCACAACGTCGTCGCCTCGCCGGTGCACGGCAACGGCATTGTGTACGCCGGCGCGAGCTACGAGAAACGCACGATGCACGCCATCAATCTCGCCGGTGCCAAGGGCGACCTCACCGGAACGGATCACATCCGCTGGACCCGCCGAGCCGCCACGCCTTATGTCCCCTCGCCGTTGTTAATGCCCGACGACACGCTTTATTTTTTCCATCACTATCAGGGGTTCCTTTCCAAAGTCGAAGGCCGCACCGGGCGCGACCTCGGCCCGTTTCGATTGGGCGGCATGAAAAATTTTTACGCCTCCCCCGTGGCCGCCAAGGATCGCATTTACCTGACCGATCGTGCCGGCACCACCCTCGTCTTCAGCCACGCCGCCAACCCCAAACCCCTTGCCCGCAACACCCTCAACGATTCCTTCAGCGCCTCCGCGGCAATCGCCGGGGATGCGATTTTTTTGCGTGGGGAAAAGGCTCTCTACTGCGTAGAGAAAAACCCAAGGCCCAATACCCAAGAGCCCAAGGAATAAACAAGACCCAAAAACCAAGAAGTGTTCATTGAGGATTGGTCATTGGGCATTCCTTGGATATTGCGTCTTGGTCATTGATCATTCCTAAAAACCTTCCCATTGCGATTTTGAGTAAACAGAGTATATTGATCGCACGTGAAAATCCAGGTCGACAACCTGAGACAGGAATTTGGCGAGACGATCGCTTTGGATGACGCCTCCTTTTCCTTTGAATCCGGACAAGTCCACGGCTTCATTGGCCCCAACGGTTCCGGCAAAACCACCACCCTCCGCATCCTCGCCACGTTACAGGAGCCCACTGCGGGCGATGCATTTTTTGACGACATTTCCTGCCTCGAATATCCGGATCTTATTCAGCCGAAGATCGGCTTTGTGCCGGATGTGATGTTCCTGCGTCCGGGCATTACGGTGGAGGATTACTTGGATTACTTCGCGCGCGTAGTTTTGCCGGACGACGATGAACGCAAGGCCAAGCTTCGCGAGGTAATGGAGTTCACCGGCGTCACGCCCTTCGCCGACAAACTGATGCCCACACTCTCGCGCGGGATGCAACAGCGGCTGGCGCTCGGCCGCGAATTGATGCACGACCCCGAAGTGCTGTTGCTCGATGAACCGGCGGCGGGACTGGATCCGCGCGCGCGAATGGATTTGCTGGAAATGCTCCGCGCGCTGGCCGAACGCGGCAAGGCAGTTTTCCTCAGCTCGCATATTTTGGATGAGCTCACTCATCTATGCGACGCGGTTACGATTCTGGAGCTTGGCAAAGTAATGGAGCACGGACCGTTGGCGGAAGTCCGCGCGCGTCAATTGCCAAACCGCACCATCAGCGTTCGCGTGCTCGAAGGGACGGAGCCGCTGCAGCAACGGCTTGCGGAAATGGAGCTGCCCGACAACCCGCGCATTGAGGGCGATGTGGTGCAGTTCGATCTGCTCGGCGGCGATGCCGAGTTGGCCAAGGTGTCCGCCGAACTTCAATCCTCCGGCCTCAAGCTGCTGGAGTTCAGCCCCGTCAATGGAGAGCTGTCGCGCATTTATTTCAAAGCCACCAAGGGGGAAGTCCAATGAACTTTCTCTTGCAACACATCAGCCACCCCGTTGCCCTGCGTGATCTGCGGCAAATAAACCGCACCCATATGTTGCCTGTGTTTCTCTTGGCGGTGCTCGCCGTTTCCTTTCTTTTGCCACTCGGGGTATATGTTTGGGGTTTGATGTTCGGCTTAGATTCCTCTGCCCCTTTCGAAAGCAGCAACCCGCTGTTTATGGGTGGGTTGTCGTTTTTGTTGATTGCCACGGTGGGGACTATTTATGGATTGCACCCGATCACGGAATTATCAACACCCCATCGCGAATTTATCCGCCACGGAATGCTAACGCCCGAAGCACTGCTCGCCGGACGGCGAAGGGCGGGATGGGTCATTCTCGCCCTCGGCCACTTTGCCACCCTGCCCTGCCTCATTTTGGCTCTCTCAATGGGCGAGGGATCGGTGGAGGGATACTTAATCACCCAACTGTTGGCGCTGTTGATGAGTGTGGTGCTGCTGGAATTTTCGCTCGGTAGCGTTGCAATTGGGGCGGGTGCAGCATTGCCCTTGACCTTCGTCGGCTTTGGCCTGGCGATGTTCCTCCACGGAATGCTGGAGGACGCCGGTTTTCTGGAATTTTTCCACGGCACGCACAGGAACGCCACCGCCAGTGACCCGTTCAATTGGTTTTTCCTCGCGGTACTGAGCGTCTCGGCTTTTTGCTGCATTAACGTGGCCAACCACGCGTTGATGCGGCCCATCCGTTCCAATCGAGAAATGCCCTTGCGCGGATCCATCACTGTGGCGTGGATTGTTTTCGCGCTGGCCCTCGGCTACAACATCGTCACCAAAACCACCGTCGACAAACCGCATATGATAGAATTGGTTGAGGTACTTGGCTGGATTACCGTGGCGATCATCGTGCTGGGGATGCTGCCAATGGCGGCGGCGATTGACCCGCTGCCAAAACGCGTTCGCAAGGAAATCCCCAAAAGCCGATGGCAACGTGGGGTGATGTACCCATTCTTTTCCGGGCCGGATTCCAGCCTCGTGTGGGGGATGGGAATGTTGATCATCAGCGCCTTTGCCGTTTGGGGAATTTTCGCAATGCTGGGCGAATCGTTGAGCACGTCCGCGGATTATTCTGAGCGCAGAAATTTGAAAGCACCGTGGATTTGCGGCCTGTTTGTCCTCAGCGCTGCCGTGCAATTGCTGGTGTTGATGCAAAACAAACCGGGAACCGACCGAAAATCAATACAGACAAAATGGGGAATATGGTTATTTTCTACTTTGGCAGTAATGTGCGTGCTCATCGCCATCTGCAAGGGCATTCTAGAAGTCGCTCCCGAATTGGAACCGATGAAACAGGTCTTTTCTCTGCCAGTTTTCGGGGCGTTATTGGGGGTGCAACTCATCCGCAGCCGTAAATTCTGGGCCCGCCGCTGGCGGGAATTCAAGCCGGTGGAACTGTAACCCGGGCCCAACGGGCCGGGCTACAATTAGCGTTTATTCCGAACCACGCGCTTGGGCAAATCCCAGGCGACGATCCATTTTGTGGCGATTTGTTTGTATCCGAAATTTTTGATTAGCTTTTCTTTCATATCGGGCAGGTGGGCGGCGCCGTAAAAGATGGCGAGTTTTTTCTGGCCGGAGGCGAGTTCTTTTTTCAGGACGTTGAGTGCCACGTCGTTGCGTTCGGTGAGAATGACTGAGCCTTCGTCGGAATCCAGGCCGGCGGAGATGCGTTCCATTTCCTGAAATTGTTTGGCAAAGATGTATTTCATTTCCACAGCGAAGTTGGGGCTTAAGAGGGCACGCAAGAGTTCGACTGTGCTAATTTGCTCTGCGCCACCGCCTTTTTTCTTTGCAGCCATTTCCTGCTGGAAGGATTTGAACATAATTGTGAGCATATTTTCGCCGCGTGCTTTTTGGCGTTTGGCGAATTGCTTGGGGGTCATATCGGCGTGCACAAAATTTTTTGCGCCGTAGTTGACAATGTCCAATTGGAATTCCAAGTCCAGCTTTTCGCCCATAAAATTTTGCATGCGGGAGATGCCGGATTGTTTCTTACGGGGATCGCGCGGTTTGGCGGGATCCAATTCTTTTGGCTTCACCATTTCGTACAGCACGCGGTCGTAGCCTTTGAAAATTGTATTCAACCGCTCGTAGTAAGCCTTGTCGCCGATGTGCACGGCGCCGACGAGATCGACTTGCGCGCCGGTCTTGGCGTTTTTCATTTGGAGGATCGCCACTTCCATCACCGCGCCTTTGCCGTGTTCGCGAAAGCGGATGTAACCGGCTTCGGCTTTGCCTTTGGGTTTTGCTTCTGACTTGGCATGGGGCCTATCAGCGGCCAACAAAGGCAAGGAGAACCCCACACCGAGCACGACAATCAAATAGGGCTTCATGTTGGTCAATACGCGGTTCATCGTTGGAGGTTACACAGCTTACCTTGCAAATCCAGCCTTGAAACGTAAAATTGCTTTGTGGACAGCACTACCGTTTTGCTGAAAAGTAGTGCCCAGCTGTGGATAACTACCCGTGTGTGCGCTTGCATTTCAGCCCACATTTTGTAGCCTCGGCTCAAGGAGATGTCCGGACTTTTCGGGCAAAAATCAACAAGGGGCAACAATGGGGGATACGATGGGAACTTCACAGTGGTATTATGTAAAGAATGGGACACAACGCGGCCCCATTGACGAAACCGACCTTTCACGGCTGATCCAACACGGCGCGCTCGCGCCTGAAACTCTTGTCTTCCAAGACGGCCTCGGCGGCGACTGGAGCGCCGCCAACACCACCGGCGTTTTCCCGTTGAACGCAATCGCTGCGCCCACCGCACAACCTCGCCCGTCACGCATTCTCAATTGGAGTATGGCCGCCGCACTGGTGACGCTGCTGATCACCGGCGTTCTGTTATTCAATCAACAGGAAACGAAAAACCGGGAAGCCTTGGCCGAGCAGGAACAAAAAATATTTCTCCTCACTCAGGAACTCGCCAATAATTCTGAGGTGCTCGGCAAACACCAAAACACGCTGGCCGACAACCGAAATACCACTGATATGTTAGACGTGGAAAATGCCCAGCTCAAATCGCAAATCGGCACGCTCACCACACAACTCAATAAAGCGAGCGGCGACCTTGATGCGTTGCAAAACACTGCCAAAGATATGCAGTCGCAATTTGCGGAAACCTCTACGCTCTACGCACAATCCAAAGACCGACTGAAGGTGCTCGAATCCCAGGCCAACGCGCAGGCGGAGGAGAACAAGCAACTCCAAGCGCAAATCCAAACGATGCGCAAAACACCGGGAGCGGGCGATAATCAAATGGCAGCCCAACTCCGCGCAGCCATGACGGCCCTTGATACCGCCAACCAAAAAGTGGATTTACTCACCCGCCAGCTCGCCGAATCTGGCCGGAAAACTCCAATTGCCCCAGCCACACCCGCGATTGTGGCCCACCCCTCTCTGCCGGCAACACCCGCAATTGCTCCGCCTGATTCCGTAGCCATC
>JACNJL010000064.1 GCA_014382585.1 Limisphaerales bacterium
GAGATTTTGCAGCGGCGTATCACTTAGCCGCCGAATAGCCTCATAATCGCCCTTCCGAGCCATGGCCATTAATTCTTTGCGGGATTTGCTGTTGTAATAATCCGTAGACGAAGCGAACGGATCCGTGGGATCAAACGTCTCACACGCCATCAACGCCAACGCGCCGATTGCCATGAAACCTATTTTGAAATGCCCCCTCATCACCGTTTTGATCGTGCTGTTTTCATTGCTCAACTCAAGCGAAAATCATTCACATTTCAGCGCGTTCTGCGCCGGATTGATTTTGCGACTGCTTTGTGCCATCCTCCGCGCATGGGGAATTCTTTTGGCGAACTCTTCCGCATCACCACCTGGGGCGAAAGCCACGGCGGCGGCGTGGGCGTGGTGATCGACGGCTGCCCGCCGCGGCTGGCATTGACCGAAAAAGATCTCCAACCCGACCTCGCTCGGCGTCGGCCCGGCCAATCCCGCATCACCACGCAACGGCAGGAAACGGATGCCGTCCGCATTTTGTCCGGCACATTCGAGGGGAAGACGCTCGGAACCCCCATTTCGTTACTGGTGGAAAATACCGATCAACGCTCCGAGGCGTACACGGAGATGCAAACGAAATACCGCCCGAGCCACGCTGATTATACGTACGACGCCAAGTACGGCATCCGCGCTTGGCCCGGCGGCGGCCGCACCAGCGCCCGCGAAACTATCGGCCGTGTGGCCGCCGGTGCGATTGCCAAAAAGATTTTGAAAAAACAGTTCGGCGTTGAAGTGCTCGCGTGTGTTCAACAGGTGCAGAAAATTTCCGCCGAAATCAATCCAGATAAATTTACGCTCAGACAAGTCGAAGCCAACATCGTCCGTTGCCCGCACAAGGCGACTGCGGAGAAAATGATTCGTCTCATCGATCGCACCCGCAAAGCGGGCGACAGCGTGGGTGGCGTGCTCCTTGGCGTGGCGCGCGGCGTGCCCGTCGGTTGGGGGGAACCGGTCTTTGACCGGCTCGAGGCCGATCTTGCCAAGGCGATGCTCAGCCTGCCCGCCAGTAAAGGCTTTGAGATTGGCTCCGGCTTTGGCGGCATCGCGATGAAAGGCAGCGAGCACAACGACCCCTTTCGAATGCGCGCGGGCAAAGTGCGCACTACCGCCAATCGTTCCGGAGGCGTGCAGGGCGGCATCAGCAATGGCGAAACCATTTACTTCCGCACCGTCTTCAAACCCACCGCCACCATTTTGCAAAGCCAAGACACCGTGAGCACGGATGGCAAAAACGTAAAACTCAAAGCCCGCGGTCGGCACGATCCATGCGTTCTCCCCCGCGCCGTGCCGATGGTGGAAGCGATGACGGCGTTGGTGTTAGTCGATCACGCCCTGCGCCATCGCGCGCAGAATGGGAATTGATTTTTAGACACGGCGGTGACTGTTTTCTAAACCGGCCCCAAGCTTTTCCACCACCATTGCCATAGCGCGTAGCCGCCGAAGATCCAGCCGACTGCGGCGAGAGCAATGTATGGGCCGTAGGGGATGATGTTCGCCTTGTCGCGGCGCAGGAGCATCATCAGCGAACCCACCACGGCGCCCACCATCGCGCTGGCCATTAGGCCGAAGAGGGTGGCTTGCCAGCCGAGGAACGCGCCGATGGCGGCCATAAATTTCACATCGCCAAAGCCCATCGCCTCGCGCGGAATGGTGACTTCGCTGGTCAACACTTCGAGATGCGGCACATCGGCGGCAGGAAAGTCCATTTCGCCAATGGTCAGTGTTTCCGCGTTCAGTGCCACGGCTTTGTCCCAGTAACAGACGTCCACCAATTCCACGTGCTCAGCGTGCAGCGTCACCGTGTCGCCTTTGCGGTAAAACACATCCTCGAATGGAATCAATGTATCCTCCTCGCCCGGTTCGCCGCCGAGGCACATATAATCCGTGCAAAAAGAAACCGTCACCGGCACGTCGCTGTTGTACGTTTGTTTGCCGAACATCGCTTTGCCCAGCCGCACCACGGCGTACACTACCGCACTGCCCACCGCCATCCCCAACACGCTGAACCATAGCGCCTGCGCGTGGCTCACCGTTTGGCCGAGAAAGACCCCGTGCAATTGCGGCAGCGCGACGGAAAAAACCACCCCCATTACCATGCCGCCTTTGGTGAGTTCATCCGGAATTATGAAGTGCTCGAAATCAATAAAGGTGGACGCGATCAATCCCGCCAACAACGTAACCAACGCCATTGAAACTCCCGCTGCAATCAGTGGATCTTTGATGGGCGCCTCGTAGCCTTGCGTAAATTGAAAATAGACCAACAACCACGCGCCCAGAAAAGCCGCGCCGGTGAGGAACTCCACCAACACATAGCGCGCGGGAATGCGCGCTTCGCAACCGGCGCATTTGCCGCGTTGCCACAGCCACGTGATGAGCGGCACATTTTGATACCAAGGAATCGAGTAGCCGCACTGCGGGCAATGCGAGGGCGGGTGCAGAATGCTCATCTCGCGCGGCAGGCGATGGATGACAACGTTCAAAAAACTGCCCACAATGCAGCCGAGCACAAAAAACACCATCGAGAAGAGCGTCAATTCGCTGCCAAAAAACTGAATCAATTGGTCAGCCATTGACAGCCCCCTCCAACGCGGCGCGCATTATTTTTAGCGGCGCGGCTTGGCCGCTCCAAATTTCCAGCGCTTTCGCGCCCTGATGCAGCAGCATCCCGAGGCCGTTGGCCGTTTGGCAACCGGCGGCGCGCGCGGCGGCCAGCAGCGGCGTCTCGGCCGGTTGATAAATCATATCGTACACCGCGCGCGTTTTATCCAATGAAAACAGATCGGTGTCCAGCGGCAGCGCGTCGCCCGCCGCGAGCCCAAGCGAAGTGCAGTTGAGCACGAGATCCACCTTGCCGCCGGGGTAACCCACCGAAACGGCTACTGCGGGAAAGCGCGTGCGAATTTCGTGGGCAATCGCTTCGGCCTTGCTTTCGGTGCGGTTGACGATGTGCAGTTGCCGTACACCGGTGGCCGCGATTTTCATTGCTGCCACGCGACCGGCACCGCCCGCGCCGAGCAACAGCACATTTTCCCCGCGCACTTCCATCCCCAAATCTTCACGCAAACTTTGGGTGATGCCGTCTGCATCCGTATTAAATCCGTGGCTGCGCAATTGGTGCGGCGCGGTTTCGAAATCGCGTAACGCACGCCAATCGCCGTTGACATCCTGTCCTTCAAAGAGAATCGTGTTGACCGCGCCCCATTCGCTTGCGCTTTCGTCGAGCACATCCACCATATCGAGCGCCAGCAATTTATGCGGCACGGTGAGGTTGATGCCGATGTAATGCATCGCCTGCGCGCCGGCGATCGCTTCGCGCAATTGTTCCGGCCGCACCTCGGCAGCGGCGTAACGCCAGTCGAGCCCGAGTTCCGCGATGCCCGCATTTTGCATCGCCGGCGAAGCCGAATGCCCCACGGGAAACCCATACACCGCGCAAAGACGCGTGCGGGCGGAAACAGGATGTGCGTGGCCGGACACGCGCGCAATGTACCGAGGCTATGTGCCGAGGTCGAGATTGGAGTGGCTTGACGGCGGGGCGTTGCTTTCCCATGATGCGCGCCCGAAATGATTTGTTTTTATAATGAGCGATAAAATTTTCCCTCCCACTGCCTCAGCCTCCGAAGGCGCACACGTCGCCTCCCTTGAACAGTACCGCGAACTGTACGACCGCTCCATCAACGACCCCGAGGGGTTTTGGGCCGAGCACGCCGATCGTCTGCATTGGGCCGATAAATGGGAAACACTGCGCGAATGGGATTACCATAAAGCAGAGCTAAAGTGGTTCCTCGGTGGCAAGTTAAACGCCTGTTACAACTGCGTGGATCGCCACGTGGACGACGGCCACGGCGATGATACGGCGCTGATTTGGGAGGGCAATGACCCCACCGAAAGCCGCACGTTCACCTACAGCCAACTGCAGGCGGAAGTGCAACGGGCGGCGAACGCACTGAAAAATCTCGGTATCGCGAAGGGCGATCGCGTTTGCATTTATATGCAGATGATTCCGGAACTCACCATTGCGATGCTCGCGTGCGCGCGGATTGGCGCGGTGCATTCGATTGTGTTTGGCGCGTTCAGCGCGGACAGCCTCGTCACCCGCATCAACGATTCCAAATGCAAAGCCATCCTCACGCAAGACACCGGCGTGCGCGGCACGAAGCTGGACATCGCAATGAAAGCCAACGCCGATGCGGCGGTTGAAACCACACCGTCCATTGAGAAAATTATGGTTGTGCAACGCACCGGCACCGAAGTGGCGATGGCCGAAGGTCGCGATGTGTGGTGGCACGAGGCGCTGGCCGCAGCGGATGCGGAATGCCCCGCCGAGCCGATGGACGCGGAGGATCCGCTGTTCATTTTGTACACCTCCGGCAGCACCGGCAAACCGAAGGGCGTGCTGCACACCACCGGCGGTTACCTCGTTTATGCCGCCACGACGCATCATTATGTTTTCGATTATCATCCGGGTGATGTCTATTGGTGCACGGCGGATATCGGCTGGGTGACGGGGCATTCGTATATCGTGTACGGCCCGATGGCCAATCGCGCGATCACGATGATGTTCGAGGGCGTGCCAAATTATCCCGACCACGGCCGCTTCTGGGAAATCGTGGCGAAGCACAAGGTCAACATTTTTTACACCGCGCCCACCGCACTGCGCGCGTTGATGAAAGAAGGCGACAGTTGGCCGAGCCAACACGATCTTTCCAGTCTGCGTTTGCTCGGCACCGTGGGCGAGCCAATCAAAGAACCGGAATGGAATTGGTACAACACCGTCATCGGCAAAGAACAATGCCCCATCGTGGACACGTGGTGGCAAACGGAGACCGGCGGCATTTTGATTTCGCCGCTGCCGGGCGCCACGCCCACCAAACCGGGCAGTGCGACGCTGCCGTTCTTCGGCGTGAAACCGGCCCTCGTCGATGACACGGGCGAGATCATCGAGGGCAACGGCGTCTCGGGAAATCTCTGCATCCTCGAGCCGTGGCCCGGCCAAATGCGCACGGTGTACGGCGATCAACAGCGGTTTTTCGACACCTACTTCGCGCGGTTCCCCGGCAAATATTTCAGCGGCGACGGCTGCAAACGCGATGCGGACGGCTACTATTGGATCACCGGACGCGTGGACGACGTCATCATCGTGAGCGGCCACAACCTCGGCACCGCGGAAATCGAGGGCGCCATCGGCGGCCACCCCGCCGTGGCCGAGGCGGCAGTGGTTGGCTACGAACACGACATCAAAGGCAATGCCATTTACGCGTACGTTACTCTGAAAACCGGCGAGGAAATCACCGACACGATGCGTGCTGAGATTGTGAAACAAGTCCGCGCCGACATCGGCCCGCACGCTTCGCCTGAGAAAATCCAATTCACCGGCGGCCTCCCCAAAACCCGCAGCGGAAAAATCATGCGCCGCATCCTCCGCAAAATCGCCGAAGGCGACACCGACAACCTCGGCGACATCAGCACCTTGGCCGATCCAGCTGTGGTGGAATCATTGGTGGCGGGGCGCGTGGAATAATTTTTGAACCGCCAAGCTTGGCGATTCAATCCATTCCTCTCATTCATACCGTGTGAATGTCTAATCCTTGCACCGCCTTTGCCCGCGCCCTAACTTCGCGGCGATGAAATGGCTGCCCTTTGAGTTTGCGTTGGCGCTGCGGTATTTGCGGCCCAAACGCACCTCGGTTTCGTTCATCACACTCATCTCGGTGGTGGGGGTGATGTTGGGCGTGGCGGTGCTCATTATCGTTACTTCGGTTTTTTCTGGCTTCCATTTGCAACTGAAAAAATCCTTTTTCCAATTCTCAGCCGATCTCACCGTGCGTTCGATGGAAGGGCCGATTGTGGAATACGAGGCGCTCTCCGATCGCATTGGAAAAATTCCGGGCGTCACCGGCGTCTCCCCAATCATCGGCGGCAAGGTGATGATGGAGACCGATCCGGAAATCGGCGCGCCGGCATTCGATGCGCCGGTGTTGCTGGGCGTGGATCCTGAGCGAATGAAAACCGTGAGCCAAGTGCCGGATAGTTTGGAGGCGGGCGAATTCAATCTGCGCGGAAATCGATTGGTGATTGGCTATAACTTTGCGCGGATGGATGGCGAATTCCGATTGGGCGTGGGCGATCGGGTGCTGATCCATTCGCCCAAGATGATTCAGGAAATGCGTAAGGCCCAAAAAGCTGGCGAAGAACTGGGCATTTTTCCAGAAGAATACATCGTGGCCGGCGTGTTCGATGCCGGCCAAAAGGATCTCAACGATTTTATCTTTTGCAGCCTCTATAACGCACAGGATTTATATGGCCTTGAGGAAGGCGCAAGCGCGTTATGGGTGGAAACCACAGACCCGCTGGAGCTCGGCCCGCAGCAGGCGGCGTTGGGGGAATTGCTTGGGGAGGGCTATCGCATCGGCACTTGGGAAGATCTCAATCCGGTGTTGCTCGCGCAGGTGCAGGTGGAGAAAATGATCAACCAATTCCTGATGTTTTTTATCGTGGTAGTGGCGGCATTTGGCATTGCGAGTTCGTTGATTATTTTCGGTGTACAAAAAACCAAAGAGATCGGTTTGCTCAAAGCGCTCGGCGCGAGCAACGGGCAGGTGAGTTTTGTGTTTCTCATTCAAAGTGCCGTGGTGGGATTGCTCGGCACGGGGATGGGCATCGCGATGGGATTGTTGGTGCTCAAATACCGCAACCAGTTTTTGGGATTCCTGCGCGGGCACGATGTGGAGTTGTTTCCGGAAAAACTTTATGGTTTTCGCGAACTCCCCGCCCAAGTGGTGCCGGGCGATCTCGTGGTTATTTGCGGCGTATCGATTTTAATTTGTTTACTGGCCGGATTATTGCCGGCTTGGAATGCGGCCCGTTTGCGGCCGGTGGAGGCTTTGCGCAGTGAGTGACGCCGTCTTGAAAGCAAGTGGCGTGGGAAAAACCTACCGAATGGCAGGCCAACCCTTGACGGTGCTCAGTGGCGTTGATCTCGCGTTGGAACGCGGTGAGTTTGTGGCGCTGCAAGGGGCTAGTGGTTCAGGCAAAAGCACGCTGTTGCAATTGCTCGGCGGATTGGACGCGCCTTCGCAAGGGGAAATTATTTTTGATGGCAGACCATTGCGGCTGCACACCGCGCAGGATGCGGCGGCATTTCGCGGGCGGCACATTGGCTTTGTGTTTCAGGCGTATCATTTGTTGCCGGATTTGGACGCGCTGGAAAACGTGTGCCTGCCTGCGCAGGTGCAGCGCGCGCCGCAGGCAAAGGCCGAGGCTCGCGCGCGGGAATTGCTCGCGGCAGTGGGGCTGTCGGATCGGATGACGCATTTGCCCACGGAACTTTCTGGCGGCGAACAGCAGCGCGTGGCCATCGCGCGGGCGTTGATGAATGAACCGGAAATTATTTTGGCCGATGAACCCACCGGCAATCTCGACACCGGCACCGAAGCGGAAATCATCGAGCTGCTCGCTCAGCTGCATCGCGAGCGCAATCTTACGCTTTTGGTGGCTACGCACGATGACGTGGTCGCCGCCGCTGCCGAGCGCATTGTTCGGCTGAAGGATGGAAGGATTGCTGACTGAAGGATTGCCCCGCCGCGCGCGTTGCGGCACTCTCCGCCGACCGATGAAGGTTTATATAAACGGAAAATTTGTTGATGAAGCGAAGGCGACGGTGTCGGTCTTTGACCACGGTCTGCTGTACGGCGATGGAATATTCGAGGGCATTCGCGCGTACAACGGGCGCGTGTTTCGGTTGGAGGAACACATCGACCGTCTATTTTATTCCGCCAAAGCGATTTTGATGAAGCTGCCGATGAGCCACAAGGCGCTGTGCGCGGCGGTGGTGGAAACGTGCCGCCGCAACAAAATCCGCGATGGCTACGTTCGGCTGGTCGTCACGCGCGGTGCGGGTACCCTGGGGCTGGATCCCAATCGCTGCAGCAATCCGCAGGTCATCATTATTGCCGCGAGCATTCAGCTTTATCCCAAGGCGTTTTATGATAAAGGGCTGGAAATTGTCACCGTGCCCACCACGCGCAACCACACCAACGCGGTGAACCCGGCCATTAAATCGCTGAATTACCTCAACAACATTCTCGCCAAAATCGAGGCCAGCAATGCCGGTTGTGTCGAAGCCATTATGCTTAACTCGCAGGGTTACGTGGCCGAATGCACGGGCGACAATATTTTTATGCTCAAGGACGGCAAAATGTTCACGCCCTCGCTGGCTTCCGGCGCGTTGCACGGCATTACCCGCAAAGTGGTGATGGAATTGGCCGAAGGATTGGACATCGAGATCACCCAACCCAACCTCACCCGCTACGATTTATACAACGCCGATGAATGCTTCATCACCGGCACCGCCGCCGAAGTGGTTCCCGTGGTAAAAATCGACGGTCGAAAAATCGGCTCCGGCCGCCCCGGCAAACACACCAGAGCCTTTATGCAAGCCTACCACGCATTGACCAATGCGTCGGGATCAGAAATTTTGTGATATATTAAGACAATGCAATGTTGCCAACCAGATTGTGAGAACGAGGCCACGGTTCATTTGACTGAGATTGTGGATGGTCAGATGAAGAAGATTGATCTCTGCGAGGAGTGCGCCAAGGAACAGGGGGTCACCGATCCGAAAGGGTTCGCGCTGGCGGATTTGTTGCTGGGCTTGGGCGCGGCTTCGGAGATGGAATCGGGCAGTGGGGAATTGGAATGTCCGGCGTGCGGGTTTGCGCAGGCGGATTTTAAAAAGAGCGGGCGGTTGGGTTGCTCCGATTGTTATGCGACGTTTGCGGAGCCTTTGGAGGGGATGCTCAAGCAAATGCACAAGGGCACGCAGCACGTGGGCAAGGTGCCCAAGGCGTTGCGGCAGGAAATGGATTTCACAAAACAACGGCAGCAATTGGAAAAGCAATTGAGCAAAGCCATCGAGACGGAGGACTACGAGCAGGCGGCGCAGGTGCGGGATCAGTTGCGGGGATTGGATGTGCCGCCGGAGGATCCGGTGGAACCGCTTGAGCCAAAGGCAAAAGGAGCGAAGAGCGCAAAGAGCACGAAGGGAGGAGAGGCTTAATGGAATTGCGGAAATTTTTGAGCAGCACCACCGAGTTGTCCAATTGCGAAGGGCCGCAGGATCACGTGGTGCTGTCGAGCCGCGTGCGTTTGGCGCGTAACGTGACGGGGCGGCCGTTTCCGGGACGCGCGAAGAAAGCGAGTCGGGTGGAGACGTGCGAATTTATTCAGCCGGCCATCGCGGCGGCTTCGGCGATGCGCGGTGGGTTTTCGGAATCGATGAAGCCATTGCAGGCGCTGGACAAGCAACTGCTCGTGGAGCGGCATCTTATTAGTCGCGAGCACGCGGCCAAGGGCGCGGGGAGCGGGTTGGTGCTCAGCAAGGACGAGACGTTGAGCGTGATGATCAATGAAGAGGATCATTTGAGGATGCAAGCGTTGTTGCCGGGGTTGCAGGTGAAACAGGTTTGGCAAAAGATGGATCGGTTTGACACCAGCTTGGAAAAGAAACTGGATTTCGCATTCGACTCGCAACTGGGTTATCTGACCGCGTGTCCCACCAATCTTGGAACAGGAATTCGCGTGAGCGCGATGTTGCATTTGCCGGGATTGGTGTTGACCGATCAAGTGAATCAAATTGTGCAGGCGGTCACCAAGCTGGGCCATGCGGTGCGCGGGTTGTACGGCGAAGGCACGGAGGCGCTGGGGCATTTGTTTCAGGTAAGCAACCAAATGACGCTGGGCGAAAGCGAGGCGGACATCATCGAGCGCATTCACAAAGTGGTGTTGCAAGTGATCGAGCACGAAGAAAACGCACGGCAAACTTTGCTGCGCACCAAGGCCAAGGAGTTGTATAATCACATCGGGCGCGCGTACGGCACGCTGGCGCACGCGCATATTGTGAGTAGCAAAGAGACGATGAACCAGTTGTCGTTGCTGCGGCTGGGCGTGAAGTTGGAACTGTTCCAAGGCCTCACCACGCCGTTGCTCGACGAACTGTTTTTACTCAGCCAACCGGCGCATATGCAGGAATTGGTGGGGGAAAAACTTTCCGGTGAAGAGCGTGACCTCCATCGCGCGGATCTATTGCGCAAACATTTAGGCAAAATAAAGGGCCTAAAACTGCCGGAATAATTCGTCAAATAGATTATGACACGCTGCGGCCCAAAAAAACGAGCCGTTTGGGCATAAGTTGGCATCTGGAATGCTCGACAAAACCGACGAAAACAGTCAAAATTTACCCAGAAAATGAGTGATGAAGGAATGAGCAATTTCACGCCACGCGCCCAACAGGTGCTGGCATTGGCGCGCAAAGAGGCGGATCGTTTCAACCACAACTTTGTGGGCACCGAGCATTTATTGCTGGGGCTCATCAAGCTCGGTCAGGGCGTGGCCGTTAACGTGCTGCAAAAAATGGGGCTGGATCTCGAGACCGTGCGATTGGAAGTCGAGAAACAAGTCGGCACCGGGCCGGACCAAAAACAGGTTGGCAACATTCCGTACACGCCGCGCGTGAAAAAAGTGCTCAACCTCGCCTCCAAGGAAGCCAAACAACTCCAGCACACGTACGTGGGTACGGAGCACATTTTGCTGGGACTCCTGCGCGAAGGCGAAGGCGTGGCCGCGCGCGTGCTTAAAAATCTCGATATCGACATCGAGCAAACGCGTCAGGAAATTTTGAAGGAACTCGATCCGAACTTCGCAATGGGCGAGGAAGAAATGGACGAGGAAGGCGAAACTGCCCCAACCAAGGGCGGTGGAAAAAAAGGCAACAAGACGCCAGCGCTGCGCGCCTTTGGCCGCGACCTCACAGAGATTGCCCGCAAAGGCGAGATGGACCCGGTGATTGGCCGCTCAGACGAAATCGAGCGCGTCATTCAAATTCTCTGCCGCCGCACGAAGAACAATCCGGTGTTGCTCGGCGAAGCGGGCGTGGGTAAAACCGCCATCGTCGAAGGCCTCGCACAGGAGGTGGTGAAGGGCAACGTGCCGGAACTGTTGCGTGATCGCCGCGTCGTGACGCTCGACCTCGCCTTGATGGTGGCCGGCACCAAGTACCGCGGGCAATTTGAGGAACGCATCAAAGCGGTGATGGACGAAATTCGCCGTGCGAAGAATGTGATTTTGTTCATCGACGAGCTGCACACCATCGTGGGTGCCGGTTCTGCTGAAGGCACCATGGATGCCAGCAACATCATCAAGCCCGCGTTGAGCCGCGGCGAATTGCAATGCGTGGGTGCCACCACGCTTACCGAGTATCGCAAGTACATCGAGAAAGATGCTGCGTTGGAACGCCGTTTCCAAAATGTAAAAGTGGAGGCGCCGTCCATCGAGGAAGCCATCGAAATTCTCAAGGGGTTGCGCATCAAATACGAGGAACATCACAAAGCGGAGATCACCGATGAAGCGGTGGAGGCGTCCGTCAAACTTTCCGATCGCTACATCACCTCCCGTTATTTGCCGGATAAAGCGATTGATGTGATGGACGAAGCCGGTTCGCGCGCGCGCATCCAGGCGATGACGCGGCCGCCGGAAATCAAGGAACTTGAGGCCGTCATTGATGAGATCAAAACCCGCAAGGAAACGGCCATTAAAGAGCAGGATTTTGAAGGCGCAGCTTCCATGCGCGACGAAGAAAAGCACGCCAAGGAAAACCTCGAAAACACGATGGCCGAATGGAAAGCCGCCAGCGAGGAAACCAAGGTGGTCATTTCCGATGAGGACATCATGCACGTCATTTCCAAGTGGACCGGCATCCCGCTGCAACGCATGGAGAAGGATGAAATCAAGAAGCTCCTCAGCATGGAAAAGGAGCTGGAGAAAGTGGTCATCGGTCAATCCGCCGCAGTCACTTCACTCAGCAAAGCCCTGCGCCGCTCGCGGGCGGACCTCAAGGATCCCGTGCGTCCAATCGGCGCCTTTGCCCTGATGGGTCCCACTGGCGTGGGCAAAACGCTTTTGGCAAAAACCATTGCCGAACAACTGTTTGGCGATTCCAAGGCGCTCATTCAAATTGATATGAGCGAGTACATGGAGAAATTTGCCAGCTCGCGCCTTATTGGTTCGCCTCCCGGCTACGTCGGTTTCGAGGAAGGCGGCCAGTTGACTGAGCAAGTGCGGCGTCGGCCGTACTCGGTGGTGCTTTTTGATGAGATTGAAAAGGCCCACCCGGACGTGATGAATATGCTGCTTCAGATTTTGGAAGAAGGCAAACTCACCGATAGCCAGGGCCGCACGGTTGATTTTCGGAATACCATTATTTTGCTTACGTCCAACGTGGGCTCCGAGAGCGCAAAGAAAAGCACGGCTATCGGTTTCAATAATTCGGGGAACGAAATCGATTACGAAAAAATGCGTGAGCTGATTATGGACGAAGCTAAAAAGGCATTCCGCCCGGAATTCTTAAATCGGTTGGATGATGTAATTGTGTTCCGCTCGTTGGTGAAAAAAGATCTCGGCAAAATCCTGGACCTCGAACTCCACAAAGTTACTGAACGCCTTAAGGAAAAAGAAATCGAACTCGTGCTCGACAAAAAGGCGCACGATTTGCTGGTTGAAAAAGGGTATGACCCCGAGTATGGCGCCCGGCCTATGCGGCGGGCGGTGGAGCGGTTCCTCGAGGATCCGCTGGCTGAGGAAATTTTGCGCGGAACTCTGGTTGAGGGCGACCCCATCAAAGTTTCCACCAAAAATGAAAAATTGACGTTTAAACAAAAAGCTTCCACTGAAACTGAAGAGAAAACGGTTTCTGCCGGCGACTAATCGAGCTGTGCCGTGGGGGCGGCAAAAACTAAAGGGGGAGAGGTGTCCACACACACCGCAGTAGGAGGAGTTTCCAGTTTCATTACCAGTATGGGGAGCATCGCATTGCTCGCCGTCGAGGTGTTTTGTTCTCTCTTGACCACCCGCCTTCACTGGGGCGAATTCATCAAGCAACTCCACTTTGTCGGTTGGAAATCCCAGGTCGTAGTTCTCACCACCGGGGCCTCTACCGGTATGGTATTTTGCGCACAAACTTTTTTCCAATTCCACAAAATGAAAATGGACAACGCCACCATGAGCGTTGTGGGCGTGGCCATGATCAGCGAGCTAGGTCCCGTTTTGGCAGGGCTTATGGTCGCCGGCCGGGTGGGCGCGGCAATCTCTGCCGAGCTGGGCACCATGCGTGTTTCTGAACAAATTGATGCTCTCCGCACGATGGCCACGCATCCGGTGGATTACCTTGTGGTGCCGCGTTTCCTTGCCACAGTCATCGCCATGCCGCTGCTTACGGTGCTCACCTGGGGGGTGGGGATCGCTGCGGCGTATGTGCTGAGCATCACAGTGCTTGGGCTTGAAGGTGCTTACGGGCTTAACCACCTTTACTTTTTCGTGGATGAACAGCACGTTTTGATGGGCTGTATCAAAGCCATTTTCTTTGGTGGCATTATCGCGCTGGTCGGCTGTTATCGCGGCCTCAACTGCGGGGAAGGCGCTGAGGGTGTGGGCCGCGCCACCAACGAGGCGGTTGTGCAATCCTGCATCGCCATCCTCGTCAGTAATTTTTTCCTCACTTTGCTTTTGCGTATGCTGTTGTATCCATAGAAACTTCCAATGATCGTAGTTCAAAACATGAGTAAAAGTTTTGGCGGCAACAATGTGTTGCGCGATATATCTTTCTCGGTGGCGGAAGGCGAGAGCCTCGCGATCATCGGCCGTAGTGGCACGGGCAAAAGCGTCTTGCTCAAACATCTGGTCGGACTACTGATGCCCGATGCCGGCACCGTGTGCATTAAGGGTGTGGAAATTAACAATATGCCCGAACGCGAATTGCTCGATGTGCGGCGGCAGTTCGGGATGTTGTTTCAAGGCGCGGCTTTGTTTGATTCCATGAATGTATTTGAAAATGTCGCGTTTCCACTGCGCCGCGCGGGCGGGGTGGACGAATCGGAAATTCAACAACGTGTTTCGGAAATGTTGCGTCTCGTGGAAATGCCCGGCGTGGAGGAGAAATTACTCTCGGAACTCTCGGGCGGGATGCGTAAACGCGTCGGCCTCGCGCGAGCCATCGTTCATCGGCCGGCAATTATTTTGTATGACGAACCCACCACGGGGCTGGATCCGGTGGTGTCCGACAGCATTGACCAGCTCATCTTGCGGGTGCGTGACCAATTCAACATCACGACCATTGTCATCACCCACGACATGCGCAGTGCCCGCCGTATTGGGCAGCGGATTATTTATCTGCGCGAAGGACAAGTTTATCTGGACGCCCCTGCGGATGAAGTATTCAATTCGGAGGATTTGCGGGTGAGCCGTTTTGTGAACGGTGAGGCGGATCTCAAGGAGGTGGAGTTATTATGAGCGCCAGCCGTTTGGAATTAAAAGTAGGGATGTTCGTCATCGTGATGCTCGGGATTGCTGCAGTGATGACGCTGCGTTTCAGTGAAACAGGCTTCGGCCTTACCAAAACGATCCCCCTCAAGCTACAATCCGCAAGCGCGGGCAACGTGATTGTTGATGCCCCTATTCAATTGAGTGGCGTTAAAATTGGTGTAGTTGGTAAAATCACCCTCAACAACGACGGGCGCGGGGTTGTCATTCATGCAGATATTTTTGAGGAATTTTGGCATGCTTTGGACAGCAATACGCAATTTAGAATTAAAGTCACCGGCCTGATGGGCGACGAATACATTGCGGTCGTTCCTGGGGCTGAGAAAGGCGAGGCACTCAAGCCCGGCATGAGTCGGGATTGCGAAGCGCCTTTTGACCTCATGAGCGTCGCGCGTGACGCACAGCATCTCATTCGCCGCGTGGATAACAGTATGCTTACGCTCGATTCCGCCATCAATCGCCTGGATCAAACCGTGCTTAGCACTGAAACGCTCACTAACCTCACCGCCGCGATTGCGGAGTTTCGAATGACCTCCGAAAGCATTCATACTTTTGCCAATAATCTCACCACCAACATTGCCCCCAACGTGGATCTCACCGTGCAGAAATTTCACGACGCCGTGTCGCGCGTGGACACGATGCTCGCCAATAACACCAATACCCTCCAGGTGAGCCTCAACAATTTTGCGCAATTTACAAAACGCCTTGATACTTCCGCCAGCCATTTGGAAACCCTCATCGCCACCAACGCCCCGATGGTGAGCAAAGTGTTCACCAACCTCACCGCCATTTCCGCCAGCCTCAAAATCAGCACGGAAAAATTACAGGCCACCATTTCCACCAATCAAACCAGCATCGACGTCATTGTCAAAGACGTCGCCGCCGTCACCGCCAATCTCAAAAACTTCACCCAAAACGCCGACCGCATCGTGGGCCAGCTGGAAGAGGGCAAAGGGCTCGCCGGCGGATTATTGAAAGACGACGCGTTGCGCACAGAATTTTCCAGACTGATGACCAACCTCAATAATGCCGCCGGAAATTTTTCTATCCTGGCCAGCAACCTCAATTCCCGCGGGTTGTTATACAAACCGCCGCCCACGAATAACCGCGCTCCACCCAAGAGTGGACGATCAAGGTGACGGATGGATCGCGTTACGGTGTTCACCTCGTTCAGCGGGCCCGAGGCGCAGTTGGTTTGCGCCCGGCTGCGCACCGCCGGTTTCCAAGCCACCGTCGAAGGTGAAGCGGCGGCGTTCAGTATGGAAGGGTACTCACTTGCTACCGGCGGCATTCGTGTGCAGGTTCCCGAAAACGAACGCGACGATGCGCGCGCGTTAATTAAATCGATTGAATCGGATGAACCTTAAATTCTGGCAACGCTTCCAAAGCAAACTCGTCCCCGGCGAACTGCGCCTCGACGAATCGGCACTCGCCGCGCATGCCGGCGATAAATGGTTTGCCACCGGCACACCCGAAGCCGTGGCTCTGCCGCGGAGTGCCAAAAGTGTCAGCGCCATTTTGCGCTTCGCTCATCGGCATGAAATTCCTGTGACCCCGCGCGGCGCGGGCTACGGTTACGTGGGCGGTTGCGTGCCGATGCGCGGCGGCATTGTGCTGAGCACCGCGCGAATGCGGCGCATTCGGGAAATTAACGAACACGATTTTGTAGCCGTCATTCAGCCGGGCGTCATCACCGCTGATTTGCAAAACAAGGCCGAGGCGAAAGGGCTGTATTATCCGCCCGACCCCGCCAGTCGCGCGGACTGCAGTCTCGGTGGCAACATTGCCACCAACGCCGGTGGGCCGCGCAGTCTGAAATACGGTGTCACGTCCGACTACGTCCTTGGTCTGCAATTCGCGCTGCCCGATGGCACGCTCGTGCGCGTGGGCGGGCGCGCGCACAAAAACAAAACCGGCTTTGACTTTTCGCATTTCTTCACCGGTACCGAAGGATTGCTCGGCATTGTCACCGAGGCCACGCTGAAACTGTTGCCGTTGCCACCCTTTCGCGCCGCGTTATCCGTTGGGCTCGGCTCGATGCGCGCCGCCACGCGCGGCATTGCGGCGGTCTTCAAGGCAGGGTATTTGCCCAGCGCGTTGGAGGTGGCCGATGAATTTACACTGCGCGCCGCCACAAAACGCACCGGCAGTGATCGCTTCAACGGCTGCCGCGCGCATCTTATTATTGAGCTGGATGGACAGGAAAAAAGCGTGCGCTCCGAGCTGCGCGATTTGAAAAAACTGATGGCCCCGCTCAAGCCGCGTTTTATTGACGCCGCGTTGGGCGCGGAAAAGGTCGAGGCCATTTGGCAACTGCGCCGAGAGTTTTCGTATTCACTGCGCGACACGGGTTTGGTGAAATTAAATGAAGACATCGTCGTCCCGCGCGGTAAATTGGAGGAACTCTTTGCCTTCGCCGCGCGTTTGCAGAAAAAACACGCGATGCCCATCGCCTGTTTTGGCCACGCCGGGGATGGGAACATTCACGTGAACGTGATGGTGGACGAATCAAAGCCCGGGCACGCCCGCCGACGCGATGCGGCGTTGGATGAGCTATTCCGGTGGGTGCTCAAACACGATGGCGTGATCACCGGCGAACACGGCATCGGCCTTGCCAAAAAACGATGGTGGCCATTGGCCGCCCCCGCCGAAGTGCGCCGCTTGCACCAAACTATAAAAGACGCCCTCGATCCAAAAGGCATTATGAATCCGGGGAAGTTTTTGAGTTAACACAGATATTCACGATGCACAGGATTGAATCCTAGATTTCCTAAATATCATTGTTCAATCAAGGCCGTGCGAGGCACACGCTGAGTTCGCGGCCTTCAAATTCCTGTCCATTGAGCGTTTCCACTGCGTTGGCTGCGGCGGTGTCATCGCCCATCGTGATGAAGCCGCAGCCTTGTGAGCGATCGGTTTCGCTTTGGCGGACGTGATGGACTTCGGCTACTTCGCCGGCGGTGGCGAAATGTTCGGCGAGTGCTTCGTCAGTAACTTTGAAGGGCAGGTTGCCCACGTACAAAATGGCCATAGCGGGAGGGAACCACGATGCGCCCGCGCGCGCAAGCTCAAGCCAACTTAAGTGGCACGTTGTACGAGCGCCACAAATTCCCCTTTGGGTTTGCGTTCGGTGTAATGGGCCAGCAATTCGGCGGGTGTGCCGCGCAGGAATTCTTCAAACTTTTTGGTCAACTCCCGTGCCAACACCACTTGGGATTCGGGCCAAAGGCCATCGAGTTCGCCCATAAATTTTACCACGCGATGGGGCGATTCATAAAAACAAAGCGTGCCGGGCACTTCCCCAAGCGCTTCCAATTGTCGCAAACGCGCGCCGCTTTTGTGCGGGAGGAAACCCACGAAATGAAACTCGGCTGTTGCCAATCCGCTCGCAGGAAGTGCCGTCGCCAACGCGCACGGGCCCGGCACGGGTTCCACGCGATATCCGGCGGCGAGCACGGCGCGCACGATGCGTTCACCCGGATCGCTGATGCCCGGCGTGCCGGCGTCGCTCACCATCGCGATGGTTTCGCCGCGTCCCAAACGCTCGAGCAATTCGCCGGAGCGTTTGGCTTCATTGAATTTATGGCAACTCAGCGTGGGCCGATCGATGTCGTGCGCGCGCATCAATTGCCGTGCACGGCGGGTATCTTCCGCGGCCACGATGGTGCACTCGCGCAAGGTGCGCAGCGCGCGCAGGGTGATGTCCTCGAGGTTGCCGATTGGCGTGGCCACGAGGTACAGAGTGCCGGGCTGGAGTGGCGCGGGAGGCATGGCGGAGGAAACCACGCCGCCCGCCTTGCGCGCAACCAGATTCGCATTGCATTTTTGCAGAGTGGGATTAGTCTTTCGCTCTCCCATGACGCCCCCGGATAACGCGCCTGAATCACTACCCACGTATCGTTGGCCGTATTTTTTGGGGGCCTTGGTGCTACTGGGCATTGTGATTGGGATTATGTGGACGCTTTGGAGTATCCGAATGACTACTGATCAACGGAAAGAACGGGAAGGGTTGGATGACTTCGGCCATCCTAAAGTACAAACCAATAAAGTGGCGCAGTAAATGGTGCCGTAGAGCAATGAAACTGATTTTATTTATTTCGCTGGCAATATCGATTGTCGGTTGCAAACCGGGCGAAGAGAGCGGCGGATCGGCTGCACCTGAAAATTCTTCCGGTAAGAAAAATTTTTCTACCACCGGCATGGTATGGATTCCATCGGGCACATTCAAAATGGGCTGGGCGGATGGGCCCACCGATGAGGCTCCGGTGCACCGGGTAAAACTCGATGGGTTTTGGATGGGTGTGCATGAGGTGACTAATGATGAGTTTGCTAAATTTGTCGCTGCCACAAAATATGTGACCCTCGCCGAGGAAGAGCCCACGGCGGAGAATCTTGGCATTACGCCGGAAGAATTTGCCAATATTCCCAAGGATAAAATTGTGGCTGGATCAATAGTGTTCACGCCGCCGGCGCAAGAAATTCCAGTAAATATGCTCAAACAGCACAACATGTGGAGCGTGTGGTGGCGTCATGTGGGAGGCACAAATTGGCGGCATCCCGAGGGGCCGGATTCTGATATTTCCGGGCGCGGCAATCATCCGGTCGTGCATGTCAGTTGGGATGATGCCCACGCTTATTGTGCGTGGCTTACCGATGCCAGCGGCGTGAAACATCGGCTGCCCTCTGAAGCGGAATGGGAATACGCTGCGCGCGGTGGGCTTGAGGGTAAAGAATATGTGTGGGGTGATGAACAGCAGCCCGACGGCAATCCTCACGCCAATATTTGGCAAGGCCGTTTTCCACGGGAAAACACAAAAGTGGATGGGTTTTATGGCACAGCCCCGGTGGGCACGTTTCCCGCTAATGGCTATGGCCTGCATGATGTGGCTGGGAATGTTTGGGAGTGGTGCGCGGATTGGTACGCGCCAACATATTACAGCCAGAGTCCGGTGAAAAATCCTGGCGGCCCGTTGCAGCAGGATAGTTTTGATCCTAATGACGGGCGTAATCGGATTCCGAAACGTATTCAGCGGGGTGGTTCGTTTTTGTGCACGGATCTTTATTGTGGCGCATTCCGTCCTTCACGGCGGATGAAAAACACGCCGGATTCCGGTTCTCAACATTCGGGGTTTCGCGTGGTGGCCGATGGGCCTGCGCCGACCCAATAAAAAACCGCCCGGCCTTTCAGCCAAACGGTGTGTGATATCGATCTTGCCAAGCAGCTAACGCTGGGCAGATTTTTCGGGTGCCGCACGGAGCGGCCAATAGGTTGATTTCACCCGGGCGACGGCCAAATGAGCTTCAATTTGTTTGATCACATCGGGGTGCTGCGCGGCTACGTTGCGCGTTTCACCTTTGTCGGTTTTTAGGTTGTACAGTTCCAGCGGTTTGCCTGGCGTAGTGCGCACGGCTTTCCAGTCGCCTTGACGGACGGCCTGTTGGGAGCCGGTTTCGTGAACTTCCCAGTATAGAAATTCGTGTTGTTGTTTTTGCGGCAACCCGATGAGCGTGGGCATCAGTGAAATGCCGTCGGTTTCGCGTGGTGCGGGCAGTTTGGCTACCTGGAGCAGGGTGGGGAGCATATCCCAAAAGGCAAAGGGCTGGTCGGTTACGGTGCCGGCTTTTACTTTGCCTTTCCATTTTACAATCATCGGGACGCGGATGCCGCCTTCGTAAAGGCTGCGCTTGATGCCTCGGAAGGGGCCGGCGCCGCGGAAGAATTTCGGGTCGTTTCCGCCTTCCATGTGCGGGCCGTTGTCGCTGGTGAACAGGACGAGGGTATCTTCTTCGATATCATATTCGCGCAGCTTGGCGAGGATTTGACCGATCGCCTGGTCCATTCGGGTGATCATCGCGGCTTTGTTGCGTTCCGGCCGTGGCCAGCGTTCGCCGGCGTAGGGGAACGCATTGTTGGGCACTTCCATTCCGTTCCGGGTTTTTTGCGCGAGCGCATTATTCGCGTGTGGCGCGGTGTAAGAAACGTACATGAAAAAGGGTTTGTATTTGCTTTCCGGAGCGGGCTTGTAAATGCGGATGGCGTTCAATGCCATTTTGGTGATGATGTCGGTGCTGTATTTAATGCGGCGCCCGCCCGCGTTTGCGTGGATGGGGACATCGCCGTTGAATTGGTTGATGCCGCCGATACCCGGTGCGTATCGCCAGAGGAAGGTTGGGTAATAATTGTTGGCGTGTAGTTGGTCGGAGAAGCCCGCCCAGTGGCGGAAGCCTTTGCGGAAAGGTTCGCCGGTGGTGCCTTTTTCGCCGAGGTTCCATTTGCCGAGCGCGATAGTCTCGTAGTTGGCGGCCATCAGGATTTGCGGGATGGTGATGTCGATGGCGCGCAGGGGGACGCGGCGATTGCCCCGGATGTATGCGTGGCCGGTGTGTTTGCCGGTGAAGAGCGAGCCGCGCGAGGCGTCGCCAATGGAGCTGCCGGCGTAGGCTTGGGTGAAGCGCATGCCCTCTGCCGCCATCCGGTCGAGGTAAGGCGTTTTGATCACCGGTTGGCCGTAGCTGCCGAGTTCACCCCAGCCGAGGTCATCGGCCATGATCAAAATAATATTGGGCGAGCTGGGCCCTTTGCGTTTTTGCGACTGCACGCCGAGGGGTATTTTGGGTGCGTTGGGTTTGGGCGTGCCCAGTGTGGGGCGTGGCACAGGAATGCGCACGGGCTGCGGTGTGGGTTGAGCCCAAACGGGCGCAGTTACGGCAAACAAGCAAGCAAACGCAATGCTGTTGCGAATCAATTTCTCCATATTTTTTTTCCCTCCTCGAGTTGCTGGAATCAGCAATTAGGAAAAGTGTAAATAAATCAGGCCGTTTGTGAATAATTATTTATTCACAATGGTCGTCACTCATTCCGCCAAATATGGAATTGTCAACGGCCCTTGTGGCAGCACGGCCACGCGGGCTTCGGGCCCGTGGCGTTCGAGTTCTGAAGCGACCATTGCGCTGATGTCTTCGCAGGGTGTGAGGTGAGCGGCGCGCAGCGTTTCGGCGGAGAGCGAACTATGCACGCGCACATCGGCGTTGCGCTGGATAAGCGCTTGAATTTGCGCCTGCCATTGTTCGGGTTTTGTAAAACCCGGCGTGGCTAACAAGCTCAACACTTCTTCGGGACTGCGCGCGGTGCGCAGGAGTTGATCCATTGGGCTGTGCTCGGGCACGCCTTCTCGGCATTCGCAGGTGAGAATGAGCGTGCCGCCGTCTTTCAAAATGCGCGCTCCGGCACTCATGCCTTTCACGCCCTGATACAAATTCAGATCCAACGGATAACCGCTGTTGGTGGTCACCACCACGTCGAAAGGTTTTTCCACCGGTTGCATCGCGGTGCGCCCCACAAATTCGCAGCCTCTTTTGTGCGCCTCGATGAGGTTGCCGGCAAAGATGTTAGTGATTTGGCGCTGCTCGTTGAGCGTGACGTTTAGTAAAAAATTCGGGCCGGTGCGTTGGGCGATGGCGAGCATTTCTTCCCAAATCGGGTTGCCATACGTGACGCCAAACGTGCTTTTAGGATTGCTGATGTGGCTTGCGCCGTGATTGCTCATCACCGTTTCCAATGCCGCCACGCCGGGCATGATGCCCTTGGGGCCGCCGCTGTAGCCGGCGAAAAAGTGTGGTTCAATGAAGCCCGTGACGATGCGCAGATCCGCCTCCACCGCGTGCCGATGGATGAGCGCGGGCGTGCCATCGTGGGTGGTGCCCAGCGCGATGTGGGCATCGGGGTTGTTCGGCTCGGCGTTGACCACGCGGTAATGATTGACCACTTCGCGCGTAAGCATTTGCTCCATCTCCGCACGCGAATTGGGTCGGTGCGTGCCCAGTTGATTGAGTAACAAAATGTTTTCGCGCGGCACGTGGGCCAAGTGTTCCAGCAACCACGGGATGATGCGTTCGTTGGGCGTGGCGCGGGTGAGGTCGGTGAAGAGAATACAGATTTTGGTGTCGGCTTTGATTAACTGCTTGAGCGGGCGCTCGCCGATGGGGTTTTCCAGCGCGGCCAACAGCGAGGCGCGTTCATCAGGCAACCCTTCGCGCGGGGTGGGGGCGATGACCGTCGTGCGGTCGTCCGGGCATTCAATGGGCAATTGCCCTTCGCCGTATGCGAGTTGGATTTCCATCCGCACGCAGTATGCCGTCGGCGCCGCACGGGGCCAAGGCAAATGCGGTGCTTGAACAATTCGATATTTTTCGTATGCTCCGGCAATGAGGTTGTGGAAACACATAAAGCGTTTGAGCTTGGCCGTGTTGATGGCGGGGTTGACTGCTTGCACGACAGTTCCGGAGACCGGCCGTTCACAGCTCAATCTGATTTCCCCCTCGATGGAACGCGGGATGGGGCGTGATGCGTTTAACAATTTGAAAGGAAGCACGCCGCTGAGCAGCGATCAAAACGCCACTGCGATATTGCAGCGCGTGGGCAATCGCATTGCCGCCGTGGCGAATTTGCCCAAGGCGCAGTGGGAGTTTGTGCTTTTCGAAAACAGCCAGGCAAACGCCTTTTGTTTGCCCGGTGGCAAGGTGGGCGTGTACTCGGGGATGTTGCAAATCACGCAAACCGAGGCCGGACTCGCCACGGTGCTCGCGCACGAGGTGGCACACGCGGTGGCGCATCACGGGGCCGAACGCATCAGCCGTGTGCTTGTGGTGCAGGGGGTGGGGATGGCGTTGATTTCACAATTTACCAAAATGAATGCCGCCGGTAAAAATGCGTTGATGATTGCCTACGGTCTCGGCACCACGCTCGGCACCGAGCTGCCGCACAGTCGGCTGCAGGAAAGCGAGGCCGACCGTATCGGGCTGATTTATATGGCCCGGGCGGGATATGATCCGGCGGAGGCGGTTAAATTCTGGGAACGTTTCGCCGAATACAATCGCGCCCAAGGTGGCAGCCGCATGCCGTGGTTTCTGCGCACCCATCCGCTGGATGAACAACGCATCGAAGATCTTAAACGCCTCCTGCCCGAAGCCCAACTCGAATACCGTCCGCGGGGAAAAGAAGATTCGCCCACCCCGACGCCAACTTTGCCAAAAGAAATTTCCAAAACCATCACTCTCATCCATCCCAAAACCGGTGAGCGAAAAATCATTCCGTGGAAATCCGGGATGACCATTTACACCGCCCGCCGCAAAGCCGGCATTCGCCCCACCGGACTGCCTCAACTCACCCGCGCCGGAAAACTACGCCCCGCCAACCCCGCCACCGCTCTTCAGCCGGGGGATGTGATCCGCTGGAAATAGGTGGGGCTTGTCATCGTGCGGGCGAATCCCTAGCCTCCCGCTATGTCTTCGGACGGCCCACAAGACGCGCCAAAGGACTGGCGTGGCATTTCCAAACACCTCGGTCCCGGCCTCATCATCACCGCCTGTATTGTCGGCTCTGGCGAATTGATTGCCACGCCCAAGGTGGGGGCTGAATACGGCTTCAGCCTGCTGTGGTTCATTATTGCCGGTTGCATGATCAAGGTGCTGGTGCAGGTGGAGCTGGGCCGCTTTGCCATCTCCAAGGGCATGACCACGCTGGAAGCGTTGGATACCGTTCCGGGGCCGCGGTTCATTGTCTCTTGGGTGGTGTGGTGTTGGTTGCTGATGTTTGTGGGGATTTTGTTTCAACTCGGAGGAATTGTCGGGAGTGTCGGGAAAGTGGTGATGGAGTTGGGCTGGGTTTCTGAGCTGGGAACTCACGGTGCGAGTATTATTGCGGTTGTGGTTTCGGGGGGGACCATTGCGATTCTTGCTTCCGGTAAGTACAAGCCGGTGGAAATTTTTTCGACGATCATGGTGGTATTTTTCACCTTCGCCACGTTGTTTGCTTTGATCAGTTTGCAAACGTCCGAAGGGATGAAAGAATTTTCCATCTCTTGGGCTGATATCAAGGAGGGATTGAAGTTCCAGTTGCCGGGCGATTTTTCGACGGCTTTTGCGGCGTTCGGAATCATCGGGGTCGGGGCCTCAGAGCTGATCTATTACCCGTATTGGTGTCTGGAAAAGGGGTACGCAAAAAATGTGGGGACCGCCAATCCCACGACAGTTTGGTATGAACGCGCAAAGGGATGGTTGCGGATCATGCGGGTGGATGCATGGTTGTCGATGGTCGTGTATACCGGCGCGACGGTGGCTTTCTTTTTGTTGGGGTCAGCGTTGCTGCATCGCGCTGAAATGCCTGAGCAAAAAATGGAAAAATTCCGTGAAGCCCAGATGCCCGCTTTGGTGTCCGCGGTGGATCAATCACCTTCAGCGGAGGTGAAAGGACACTTCGATAAGGCGCGCGCAGCTATGAACACATCCACCGTGTTTGGGGTGGACATGTCGGATGCGCAGCGTCTTGACCATATCAAAGCGCAGATCGCGGTTGCGACCGGTCATTTGGACAAGTTGATCGCCGCTGAGATAAAGCGGGACAAGGAGTCGGAAATGATTGAGCCGATGGAAAAGGCGGTGGCGGATCTGAAGGTCGCCGCCGTGGGGGTGAGTGATGATAGTATGATCAAGGATTTGTCCCAGATGTATCGTCCGCTAGGGAAAGCCGGATTAACGATTTTTTTGGTGGGCGCGTTTGTGGTTTTATTTTCAACCATGGTGACGGCCTCCGCGTCCAACGCCCGATTGCTGGCGGATGGGCTCGTGCTATTCAGGCGCATTGAGAAACCTTCAACCGAGGAAGCGAGAGCAAAACTTCTTTCTAAATGTTGCATCGCGATTCCGGTTGCTTGTGCGTTGATGTTCATCTTTGTGCCGAAACCGGTGACTCTCGTTCTGGTGGGGGGCGTGGCGCAGGCATTGATGCTGCCGTTATTAGCCATCGCAGCACTCTATTTCCGTTACAAACAAACGGATAAACCGCTTCAGCCGGGGGCGATCTGGACAGTTTTCCTTTGGATTTCCGCGGTGGCGATGGCGAGTGTGGGATTGTTTCAGTTATATCAAAAAATTACTAGTGGATGAGCCGTCCTCGCTTTTCCTTTGCCAAACGGCGGAAGATTGAAGAGGCTCCGCCCTGCTTTTTATTACGATGAGTTTGCCAAATGTAAAAATGACCGAGGGCATCCACGTGATGCATTTGTTTTATCGCGTGGATCGCATGGCGTGGGATGAATTGTCACCGAGCGAAAGCGAGGCCGCGCGCGAACGACTCGAAGCCCTCTGTGCCGCCAACAACGACGCCTCGCATCCGCTGTTGCGCTGCTACACCAACGTGAGCGGTAAGGCCGATTTTGCGTTTTGGCTGTTCCACGAGGATCTCGCGCAGCTCGCGCAAATGCATCGCGACCTCGAAGCGTGTTTTCCGGCGGGCAGTATCGATTTGGTTTACAGCTACTTCAGCGTGACGGAATTGACGGAATATCAACCCACTGAAGACGACCTCAAAGCCCGCGCCCAACGGGAGTTCAAACTCGCCGAAGGCACGCCGGAGTTTGATGCCAAAATGGAAGAGCTGATGGCGTGGAAAGTGGATTACGAAAAATTCCGGCTCTATCCCGAGATGCCTGACTGGGAGGTGATGTGTTTTTATCCCATGCTCAAAAAACGGCAGGGCGAGGACAACTGGTACAGTCTCGATTTCGACACGCGCAAAAAACTAATGCGCACCCACGCCATCACCGGCCGCAAATACGCCGGCCGCATCAGCCAGCTCATCACCGGCAGCACTGGCCTCGACGACTGGGAATGGGGCGTCACGCTGATGGCGAAGGAAGTGGCCTCGGTAAAAGACATCGTCCACGAAATGCGCAAAGACGAAGTCACCGCCCGCTACGGCGAGTTCGGCCCGTTTTACATTAATCTCCGTCTTGAGCCGCCCGCGTTATGGGCGCATTTGGGGTTGTAGATTTGAACCGCCCCGCTTCCGCGCTTGACCATCGTCGCTGCCGGTTGTTTTCTCCCCACGTGGACCGACTACCCGGATTTCGTGATTTTTATCCTGAACCCTTGCCCGACGGCGAGGTGTGGAGTGCCAATCTGCGCAAACATATTTTTGACGCGTGGCACGAGATCGCCGAATTCTACGCGTTCCAACCCTACGACGGGCCACCGCTCGAACCACTGAGCCTGTTCACCGCCAAGAGCGGCCAAGAAATCGTCGGCCAACTTTATAACTTTGAAGACAAAGGTGAACGCGCCGTGGCCCTTCGTCCGGAGATGACCCCCACCGTGGCGCGGATGGTCGCCGCCCGCGAGCGGCATTACAAGAAGCCCATCAAATGGTATTCCATTCCGCAACTCTTCCGCTATGAACGCCAGCAAAAAGGCCGGCTGCGCGAGCACTTCCAGTTTAATGCCGACATCTTTGGCGAAGCTAATCCCGCCGCCGATGCGGAGCTCATCGCAATGCTCATCGATTTACTGCGGGCATTCGAACTCACCGCCGAAGACTTTGTCATTCGCCTCAGCAGCCGCAACGCGTGGCAGGATTTTTTCAATCAAAACGGCGGCGACAAATCAAAGGCGTACGATTTTTATCAAGCCGTCGATAAACTCGAACGCACTGCGCCCGAAGAAAGCGAAAAGAAATTCCGAGCCCTCGGGTTCACGCTCGAGCAAGTTCGCAATTTCATCACCGCCGGCGAGCCCACTGAAGAACTCCAAGCCGTGCTCGACAATCTCGCCGCGCGCGGGATGAGCGGTTTTGTGAAAATCGATTACAACGTCATCCGAGGGCTCGCTTATTACACCGGCGTTGTCTACGAGGCCTTCGATCGCAAAGGCGAATTCCGCGCCATCGCCGGTGGCGGCCGGTACGATCAATTGGTAAGCCTCGTTTCAAAGGGCAAAAAAGATATCCCCGCCGCCGGCTTTGCGATGGGCGATGTGGTGTTGGTGGAGTTGCTGAAAGAACGGGGGTTGATGCCGGAACTCCAAGGCAACATCGAAGTCTATGCTCTGATTGAGGATGAAACTAAACGTCCCGCCACCCTGTCGATCATCCAGATGCTGCGGGAGGAAGGATGGAGTGTGGACTATCCGTTCGCACCGATTAAGCCGGACAAGCAAATCAAACGCGCCCTCGAAATTGGAGCCGAATTTACAGTCCGAATTGAGGATGATAAGTTCGCCGTATTGAAAAATTTTGAAACAAAACAAGAGGAAAAAATTCCCTTTGGAGAACTGGAGGAGCGAATGATTCAAATCATTTGCGCCGACAAATTGGAGTAGCCAACCCATGCGCGACCTATATATCGGCATCGACAGCGGCACTCAATCCACCAAGGCATTGGTGGTTGATGCCAAAAATGGCAACGTGCTCGGCAGCGCTCAACGGGCCTATGGGCTGATTTCCGGATTGTCCGCAGGCGCGAAGGAACAGCATCCCGAGACATGGAAACGCGCTACGGCGGCCACGATCAAAGCCGCACTCAGACAAGCCAAAGCCAGCGCGGCCGAAGTGAAGGGGATCGGCGTCAGCGGCCAACAGCACGGCTTTGTGCCACTCGATAAAACGGGCAAAGTGATTCGCCCTGCCAAACTTTGGTGCGATACCGCCACCACCGCTGAGTGCGAGGCCATCACTCAAAAACTCGGTGGCCTAAAAAAAACCATCCGTCGTATCGGGAACGCGATGTTGCCGGGATTCACCGCGCCAAAGATAGCGTGGCTGAAAAAAAATGAACCCAAAAATTACCAACGCCTCGCCACGGTTTTGTTGCCGCACGATTACCTGAATTTTTGGCTCACCGGAAACGCCGTGATGGAATACGGCGACGCCAGCGGCACAGCGTTGCTCGATGTTAAACACCGCAAGTGGTCAGCCGCCGCCATCAAAGCAATCGACCCCGCATTGGCAGACAAACTGCCTCCGCTCATCTCCAGCGATCAACCCGTCGGGAATCTTTCCGCCGCAACTGCCAAATCACTTGGCCTTTCCACGGGCACCCTCGTGAGCGCCGGCGGCGGCGACAATATGATGGGCGCGATCGGCACCGGCAATACACGGTCGGGAATCGTCACTGCAAGTTTTGGAACGAGTGGAACGATTTATGCGTGCGCGGCAAAACCGGTGATCGATCCCAAAGGCGAGATCGCCGCGTTCTGCGATTCTACCAATCGTTGGCTGCCGTTGCTTTGCACGATGAACGTCACCGTGGCCACCGAGATGGTGCGAAACCATTACAGCCTTTCGCACGTGCAATATGAAAAAGCGGCCGCCAAAGTTCGTGCCGGAAGCGATGGCCTCATTCTGTTGCCCTACCTCGAAGGTGAGCGCACGCCGAATGTGCCGGACGGCACGGGTGTGTGGTTTGGCATCAATCCGCGCACAAACAGCACTGGCCATTTTGCGCGCGCGGCGATGGAGGGTGTTACGCTCGGGATGAATTTCGGATTGCTCCGCCTGGCCGCGCTCGGGGTGAAACCTAAACAAATCCGAGCCACCGGAGGCGGGGCGCAATCCAAACTCTGGCGGCAAATCATGGCTGACATTTTTAACACGGAAGTGGTCACACTCGCCGTCAGCGAGGGTGCGGCGTACGGCGCAGCCCTCCAAGCCATGTGGTGCGTGGCCCAAAATAGCGGTGAAAAAGTTCTGATAAATGACCTTTCGGATCAATTTGTGAAACTAAACTCGCGCCAAACGCTTCAGCCTAATAAAGCAAATGTTGCTGTTTATCGGCAAATACAAGCGATTCAAGGCGGATTATCCATGGATCTTCGCACCGCATTTTCCGGTCACCGCCGCTTTTTGAATTGTGTATAACTTGTGAGTAAATGGGTGGCCAGTGTTAATAAGTGGACATCTTTTTCCTTCGATTCATTGGCAGAACCCAGAATGTGTGGTATATTAACCTCATATGAAGTTAGTCCTGTCTACTCATAAAGTTACCCTTACCGATGGTCTCAAAGATCATGTTCGCATGTGTATCGAGAAACTTGATCATCAGGAAACGCATGCGCTTGCAGCGTTCGTGAATCTCGAGCGCGATCATAAAGGTCACCCCGACAAGCGATACACGTGCACGATGAAGGTGGCCTTACCCGGCCAGAATCTAATCGCTCGTGATGCCGAAGATGACTTGTACGCAGCCATTGATCTAGTTACCAAAAAGGTGCAGGCGCAACTGCGCAAACGGCACAGTAAGTTCAAGGCCCGCAATCATAAACAGGCGGCTCAAATAAAGAGCGGACTGCAAGCGGTGGCCGCTTGACATAGGTTGACCGCGACGCGGGTTCCCCGTTAGCGTGGCGCGTGCTCTTGCGCGCGCGTATTGTTATTCCCGTTTCCCAACCGCCCATTGCGGATGGCTTTGTGCGCCTGGATGGCAACCGCATAACCGCCGTGGGCAAATGGGCGGAGGCGGAAAATAAAAATGAGGCGGAAGATTTAGGCGAGGTGATTTTATTGCCCGGATTAGTCAACGCTCATTGTCATCTTGACTACACCGATTTCGTCGGCGCCATTCCCGCGCCGCGTTCCTTCACCGATTGGATCAATGCCATCGTCGATCTCAAAGCGGATGTGAATGACGCCGCCCACCGCGAATCGTGGTTGAATGGCGCAGCTCAATGTTTGTGCTACGGGACCACCACGCTGGGCAACATCGAGACACGACCTGATTTGCTGCCAGATTTGTGGGCGGCCACGCCCTTACGAATGATTTCGTTTTTGGAGTTGATTGTCATCCGCACCCAAAGCGATGCGCAGCAAGCCGTGACTGATGCGACGGGCTGGGTCGCCAACCACAAACCGCCGCGCGGGCACGTGGGATTGTCACCGCACGCGCCGTACACCACCAAACCGGATTTACTCGAAGCGTGTGCCTCAACGGGCTTGCCGCTGGCGATGCACTTGGCGGAATCGGCCGAGGAAGACGAAATGTTTCGCCAAGGCAAGGGCGCGCTTTACGAACGCCTTGCCGCCGTGGGGCGCGTGATGGCCGATTGCGGGGTGGGCTCACCCACCGCGCACGCGCAACGCTATGGATTGTTGAGCAAAAACCTTCTTGCCGTTCACGGGAATTATTTGGATGACGACGACATTCGATTGCTTGCGGAAAACCAAGTGAGTCTTATTCATTGTCCGCGCAGTCATAATTACTTTGGGCACGCGCCATTCCGAGCCGAGGCATTGCGCACGGCGGGCGTGAATCTCTGTCTCAGCACTGATAGCCTTGCCACAATGCGCGATGGTGTTGCGGAGTTGAGTCTCTTCGACGAACTGCGCGCCTATCGCGAAGCCTTTCCTGATTCAGAATTGGAAACCCTTTTACAGCGCGTCACCGTGAACCCCGCCCGCGCGCTGGGAATGGCCGGACAAGTGGGCGAATTGGCGGCGGGTGCATTCGCGGACTTGATTGCTTTGCCGTTCAATGACTCGATTGAGTCTGCGTGCGAAGCGATCTTGAACCATACCGGCCCTGCGCGGTTGGTCATGCTTGATGGAGAGTGGGAGGTTAAGAGTACAGATGACTGATCAATTTCAGGAAAAAATAGCGGGTGAGTTGGCCGGGATTGATTCGGGCGACTTGCGCCGCACCGTACGCGAAGTGGCTTCGACGCAGGGGGCGCGGATTCGGTTCGGGGCGCGCGAGGTGTTGAATTTTTCATCGAATGACTATTTGGGACTGGCCAATCATTCGGCATTGAAAAAGGCCGCCGTGGCGGCGATTGAAACATTTGGCGCGGGTGCGGGGGCAGCGAGGCTCATTAGTGGATCGCAGTCACCGCATCACGAATTGGAAAGTGCGTTGGCGGATTTTAAAGGGACTGAAGACGCGCTGGCGTTTTCTTCCGGCTACGCCGCCGCGCTCGGCACCATCCCGGCGTTGGTTGGCGCGGGTGATGTGGTGGTGGTCGATAAACTTGTGCACGCGAGTTTGGTGGATGCAGCGAAACTTTCAGCGGCGAAACTGCGCGTGTGCAAACACAACGACCTTGCCGACCTCGCACGCATTCTCGAATGGGCGGCGGAGCAGGGCGGGCGCACGTTGGTGGTGGCTGAAAGTGTTTATTCAATGGATGGCGACCTCGCGCCGTTGCTGAATTTGGTGGAATTGAAACAGCAACACGGCGCGTGGTTGATGCTCGATGAAGCGCACGCGACGGGATTGTACGGCGAAGGGCGGCGCGGCGTGGCGGAGGAATTCGGCGTGGGCGATCGCGTGGAAATTCAAATGGGCACACTCGGTAAAGCGCTCGGCGCGGCGGGCGGTTATATTTGTGGCTCAAATGAGTTGATTGAATTGCTGCGTCATCGGGCGCGGAGTTTTGTGTTTTCCACTGCACCGATGCCCGCACAGGCGGCGGCGGCGCGGGCGGGGATCGAAGTGGTGCAATCAGCGGAAGGTGAAGAGCGCCGGACGCGTTTGTGGAGTTTGGTGGATGAATTAAAAAACGGTCTCATCGCGCGCGGTTGGAAATTGCCCGTGGTGCAAAGCGCGATCTTGCCGCTGATGATCGGCGTCGAAGCCGAGGCGGTGGCGTTGTCGGAACGGTTGTTGGAAGCGGGCGTGTTTGTGCCGGCCATTCGTTATCCGACCGTGGCCAAAGGCGAAGCGCGGTTGCGGGTTACAGTGAGCGCGGCGCATTCGCCCGAGGACATCAAAACATTATTGGAGACTTTAGGTGAAAGCAAAAGCGATGCATAAACTGGCGCGGTTGGACCAAAAATTTGTGTGGCATCCGTTCACGCAAATGCGCGATTGGGCCAAGCGCGAGCCCATCGTGTTGGCAAGCGGAAAGGGGGCGGTACTGGAAGATGTGCGCGGCAAAAAATATCTCGATGCAAACTCCAGTATTTGGACGAATCTGCACGGGCATAATCATCCGAAGCTCAACGCGGCGTTGCAGCGGCAGTTGAAAAAAGTGGCGCACACTTCGGCGCTGGGATTTGCCAATGAACCGGCGGCGTTGTTGGCGGAGCGGTTGCTGAAGGTAGGGCGCGCTGTCCCAGCGCGCCGCAATGCAACCGGAATCGCAGGAGCTTCCTCCTCCCGGAAAGGGTTGGCGAAAGTTTTCTTCTCGGACGATGGCTCCACCGCGTTGGAGGTGGCCTTGAAGATGTCGTATGAATTTACGCGTCGCACGGGGCGTTCGCGTGCGCCGAAGTTTCTTTCGCTGCAAGGGGCGTATCACGGTGACACGGTGGGGGCGGTGAGTGTGGGGCACATTGATTTATTTCATAAAGCGTACGGCGGATTGCTTTTCAAAAGTGATCAAGTGATGTCGCCGTATTGTTATCGGTGCCCGTTTAATCGAGCCAAACCGGAACGGGCGGATGCGCGGGTCACTCGCAAATGCAACTGGGAATGCGTGGGTAAAGCGGAGGCGAAATTGAAGCGACGGAAGTACGCAGCCTTGGTGGTGGAGCCGCTCGTGCAAGGGGCGGCGGGAATGATCGCGCATCCGGAAGGTTGGCTGAAACGCGTGGGCAAAGCGGTGCGCGCGAGTGGGGCGCAGTTGATCGCCGATGAGGTGATGACGGGGTTTGGCCGAACGGGGTCGATGTTCGCCTGCCACAAGGAAACGGTGACGCCGGATTTCTTGTGTGTGGCGAAGGGGCTGACGGGCGGGTATTTGCCGATGGCGGCGACGTTGACGACGCAGAATGTGTTCGATGCGTTTCTCGGCGAGTACGAGGAGTTCAAAACTTTTTTTCACGGGCACAGTTATACGGGCAACCAATTGGGCGCAGCGGCGGCGTTGGCGAGTTTGGAAATTTTGCAGGGGGCGGAATCCAAAAAGAAACGGCGCGCGCTGGAGAAAAATTTGCGTGATGAATTGCAAACGCTGTGGCCGCTTGCGGCGGTGGGGGATGTCCGGCAGGAAGGCTTGGTGGCGGGCGTGGAGTTGGTGGCGGATTGGCGAACGCGCAAGGCATTTCCGCTGAAGGCGCAAGCGGGCATTCGTGTGTGCGAGGCGATGGCGCGGCGCGGGGTGTTGACGCGGCCGATTGGAAATGTGATTCCGCTGTTGCCGCCATATTGCACGACGGCGGTGCAGTTGCGTAAAATGGTGCGGGCGTTGCGGGAAGCGATTGTGGAGGTGTTGGGCGGGGCGAAAGTTTAATCGCCCGGCGTGCGGATGCGTTCGACTAATTCCTGAACTTCATCCGGGGGTGGACCGGAGGTTTTTGAAACGGCAAAGGCGACGGCGAAGTTAACGGCTGCACCCACTGCGCCAAAGGCATTTGGGGTGATGCCGAAGAACCAATTTTCTTTCAAGTCACCCAAGAACGAAGTGCCGGGGATGAACATAATTCCTTTGTGTTGGAAGACGTAGAGCAAGGTGACGCCGATGCCGGCGATCATTCCGGCGATTGCGCCTTGGCGGTTCATGCGCTTTGAAAAGATGCCCATCATCAGGACGGGGAAAATGGATGAGGCGGCGAGGCCAAAGGCGATAGCGACCGTGCCGGCGGCGAAGTCAGGCGGGTTGAGGCCGAAATAACCGGCCATCAAAATCGCACCGACCATCGCGATGCGGCTGGCTTTGAGTTCTTCTTTTTCGGTGATGTTCGGCCGCATAATTCCCTTCAGCAAATCGTGTGAAATGGCGGAGGCGATGGCGAGCAAGAGTCCGGCGGCGGTGGAAAGGGCGGCGGCCAAACCACCGGCGACGACGAGGGCAATCACCCAGCCGGGGAGCTTGGCGATTTCGGGGTTGGCGAGCACGATGATGTCTTTGTCGACCTTCACCATTTCGTTTCCCTGCCAGCCGTGTTGGGCGAAAGAGGTTTTGGCGTGTTTGGTTTTAGCGGCAGCAATTTGTTTTTCAGCTGCGACGATGGCGGCTTGAGTTTCGGCAATGAGCGTGGCCGCGTTTTGATCTTTTGAAGATTCAGCTGTGGCGAGTTGGGCTTGAGCTTTTTCGAGGGCAAAATGCGCTTCACCCAATCCGCTTGGGTCGCTGTAATATTGGATGCGGCCGTCTTGGTTCCAATCGCGAAACTCAAGGAGGCCGGTTTTTTCCCAGTTCCTGAACCACTCGGGGCGTTTCTCATATTTAAGGTTGCCTTCGAGTGCGCCGACTTTTCCGGTTTGGATTGTTTGAGTGAGATTAAGGCGCGCCATCGCGGCGACGGCGGGGGCGGTGGTGTAAAGGATGGCAATGAAGATGAGCGCGTAACCCGCGGAGAGGCGGGCGTCTTTGACTTTGGGCACAGTGAAAAATCGGATGATGACGTGCGGCAAACCGGCGGTGCCGATCATCAGCGAAAGGGTGTACGCAAACATATTCAGTTTACTGCCCATCACGTCGGTGGTGAATTGGTTGAAGCCGAGGTCTTGGATGACGGTGTCGAGTTTGGCCAAGAGCGGCGTGCCGTCAACATCGCCGCCGAGGCCGAATTGGGGGATGGGGTTTCCGGTCAATTGAAGTGAGATGAAAATTGCGGGGACGGTGTACGCGAAAATCAGCACAACGTACTGGACGATTTGGGTGTAGGTGATGCCTTTCATGCCGCCGAGCACGGCGTAAAAAAAGACGATGCCCATTCCGACGAAGAGGCCGGTGTTGTAATCGGTTTCGAGAAAGCGCGAGAAGACGACGCCGACGCCTTTCATTTGGCCGATGACGTAAGTGACCGAAACGAGGATGAGGCAGACGACAGCCACCACGCGGGCGGTTTTGGAATAAAAGCGTTCGCCGATGAATTCCGGCACGGTGAATTTGCCGTACTTGCGAAGGTAAGGCGCGAGCAATAACGCGAGCAAAACGTAGCCGCCGGTCCATCCCATCAGAAACACCGAACCGCCGTAGCCGGAAAAGGCGATGAGCCCGGCCATTGAAAGAAAGGACGCGGCGCTCATCCAATCGGCCGCGGTGGCCATTCCGTTGGCGAGCGGACTCACGCCGCCGCCGGCCACATAAAATTCGCTGGTGGATTTCGCACGGCTCCAAATCGCGATGCCGATGTACAGCGCGAACGTGATGCCGACGATGAGGTAAGTCCAGGTTTTGACGTCCATTTAGGCGTCCTCCTTTTTGTCGGAGGCGGGCTTGTCCTCTTTGTCGAAACCGTATTTTTTGTCCAACTTGTTCATCAGGCGGACGTACACAAAAATGAGTGCGACGAAGACGTAGATGGAGCCCTGCTGCGCCATCCAAAAGCCGAGTTGAAATCCGCCGAGCGAAATTGTGTTGAGCTCATCAACAAATAAAATGCCGCAGCCGTAGGAGACGGTGAACCACACGGCCAACAGCCAAGCCATGATGCGGAGGTTTTCCCGCCAATAATCGCGGCGGCGTTGTTGAGAGGATTCAGGATCGGGCATAGCGCATCGACGAACGTTGCGGGGTTGTAGCAGAGCTTCCCAACGGAGGCAACGGGAAACAGGGTGTGTTTGCTCTTTCCAAACTTGTGCGACTGGCGTACCGTCCGCCGTCCGGAAATGCCGAGTGTTTTCATCAAAACTTACGGGTGCCAAATGAATGAGCGCGACAGCGAGGCGGTCGCCGCGCAGCTCGTGGCCAAGGGCTATGCCGTCGCGCCGGACGAGGAAGCCGCCGATGTGATTTTGCTCAACACCTGCAGTGTGCGCGATGCAGCTGAGCAAAAGGCGATTAACAAAATGCAAACGCTTATCGGCCAGTCGCGAAAACGTCATCCCGATGCGGTGCTTGGGTTTATGGGCTGCATGGCGCAAAGCCGCGGTCAGGAATTGATTGATCAACTGCCCGATGTCGATCTTGTCCTCGGTACGCAAAAATTTCATCGCGCCGGCGAATACCTTGATGACCTCCTCGCCGGCCGCCGCGCCCGTGTGGTGGACACCGCTGAAGAAACCGGCAGCGAAGCCACCATCCGCGAGCATCTTTCATTGGGCGCGGGCGAGAGTAAGGCGATCACCGCCTTTGTCAGCATCATGCAGGGCTGCAATCAGTTTTGCACATTTTGCATTGTGCCTTACACACGAGGCCGAGAACGCTGCCGCAGTATCAAGGAGATCGTCGCGGAATGCCGTGAGTTGGTGGCGGGCGGCGTGCGGGAAATCACTTTGCTCGGCCAAATCGTCAACAGCTACGGCAAACGCGAGATCGGCGTGCGCGATGGCAAAAGTGCCTTCGTGCAACTCATCGAAGCCGTACACGAAATCGATGGGCTCGAACGGATTCGCTTTACCTCGCCGCATCCCAAAGGCTACGGCGATGATTTGGTGGAATCGTACATACGTCTTCCCAAGCTTGTGGAGAACGCGCATCTCCCCGTGCAAAGCGGCAGCAATCGAATGCTCAAGCTGATGCATCGCGGCTACACCCGCGAGCGGTTTGTGGAGTTGGTGGGTAAACTGCGTGCTGCCGATTCAGAAATGGGAATCGGCACCGACATCATTGTCGGTTTCCCTGGCGAAACAGAAGCGGATTTCGATGAGACGCTGAGTCTGTGTGCCGAAGTGGAGTTCGATAACGCGTTTCTTTTTAAGTACAGCAAACGCCGCGACACGCCGGCGGCGGCGATGCCGGATCAATTGCCCGAATCGGTCATCGAGGAACGCCACGCGCGCTTGCTCGAGGCGGTGGACGAGATTCGCGTGCGCAAGTTGAACGAATACATTGGCCGCCAAATGGAAATTTTGGTGGAAGGCCCAAGTCGCCGCAACATGACGCGTCTCCAGGGTCGCACGCGGTGTAATAAAATTGTGGTGTTCGAGGGGGGTGAACGTTTCATCGGCCAAGTGATCGATGTGCAAATCGCCGATGCCAGCAAAACGACTTTGTACGGCGATCCCGCCATTTTAAATTTGAACTGATATGCCTGAAATTTCTCTCGCCAATTTGTCGCTCGCGCTGGGTGCGCTGATGGTGCTGACGGCTGCCGTGGGTTTGGCTAAGCCGAAAGGTTCGATGGACTGGATCAATCAATTCCCACGCAACGAAACGGCCGGCTGGACGCTAATGCTCGCAGGGATGGCGTGGTTTCTTTGGGTCCTCAGCGACGAGACGCTGGCCGACTTCGAAAAATTTCGCACGCACTTTCAGGTCTTCATTGTCGCCACCGGCGTGGGCTCGTGTTTTTTTCTGAAAGACTTTCTCGCCGTGCGCGGCTTGGCGGTGGTGTTCCTGATGCTCGCCAAACTCATCGTGGACGCGGCTCGTTGGCATCCAAGCGATTGGCGGCTTGTGCTCGTGGTCCTCGCCTACGCGTTGGTAGTGAAGGCGATGTGGTTTACCGTGGCTCCGTGGCGGATGCGGGACATTATTGATTGGGCAACCGTCAGCGAACGGCGGTTCAAAATGATGTGCAGCGTGCGGTTGGTGTTTGCAGTGCTGTTGATGGTTCTGGGTTTGACGGTTTTTAAGTGAACAAAAAAAGCCGCCCTTGCGGACGGCTTTTTCAAGGGGATGGAGATTTGCCTAGCGGCGTTTCTCCAAATGTTTTTGAATTTCACGCAGGGCGTTTCGCATTTCATTCAATTCGCGGCGCAATTGATTGATATCGCCATTGCCTTCGTCCTCGCCGTGCTCGTGTTCGTGACGCTCGTGGCGGTGGCCGGGTTCTTGGCGATCCTCACGCGCTTCGCGGGCGTGACCTTCGCGTTCGCCTTGATTCATCCGTCGGGCGTGGGCGGCCAGTTCTTCGGCCCAATCACGCATTCCGGCGGCTTGTAGATGTTCGATGGCTGCGCCGATGTGTTTCATGCGGGCTTCGTTGCCGCCTTCGCGTTCGCGCTCGCCGTGTTCGCGGCGTTCGGCCATTTCCGCTTTCACGTGGCGGAGCAATTTTTCAGCTTCTTCGTGTTTGCCTTGTTTGCGCAGTTCATTGATTTTGCGTTCGGCTTGTTCGAGGAACTCGTGAACTTTGTGGTCATTTTCCCGCTCGGTCTTTTCGCGTTCGCGGCGTTCGCCTTGGCCGCGGAATTTGGCAATGGCGTCTTGCACGCGCTTGAGTACGTGGGCGGCTTCTTCTTTTTTACCGGCTTTGCGTAGCTCGGCGATACGGCGTTCTTGTTGGTTGACCCATTTGCCAAACTCTTCGTTGTCGCCGCCATGATTGTGAGGGTGTTCGCGATGCGCGTGTTCGTCGTGGTCGCCCCGGTTGCGATGAGCCATTGCTTTGCGATGTTCGGCTAATTCTGTGCGGGTGCGTTTGGCGAGGGCTTCGGCTTGGTCAGGCTTGCCTTGCTTGCGTAGGGTGTTGATTTGCTTTTCGCGTTGCTCGAGCCATGCTTCGAGTTCGTGGGCTTGACCGTCGCGCTCGCGGTCACGGGCACGCTCGCCGTCGCGGGGTTTGTCACGTTCGCCTTCGCGGGGTTTGTCGCCTTCGCGGGGTTTGTCACGTTCGCCTTCGCGGGGTTTGTCGCCTTCGCGGGGTTTGTCGCCGTCGCGGCGTTTGTCGTCGTCGAAGGACCGTGCGGTCCAAGTGAAACACACGCCTGCAATCAACAGCGTGGCCATTAGGGGAATTAATTTCTTCATAGGAATGTTTTTGTTTGAGGGTTAGCTTGGCTTTAGGCTAGCGGCATTCCGACGTTTGTCCAGTGGGAAACTTTGTTTATGACAACCCTCTTAAACGTGCCCAAACGTATCCTCGTAGTGCGGGGCGGGGCGATTGGCGATTTTGTGTTGACGCTGCCGGTGTTGGCAGCTTTGCGCGCGGCACATCCGCAGGCGAACGTGGCGGTATTGGGGGCGCGGGAGTGTGGTGAATTGGCTGTGACGGGGGGCTTGGCGGATGAATCGCGTTCCCTGGAAGCCCGCGAATGGGCCGGTTTTTTCGTAGAAAATGGCGATTGCGATGCGGGGGCTCGCCAATGGTTGGCAGGATTTGATTGGGTGATTTCTTTTTTGCACGACCCGGAAGGAGTTTTTGAACTTAACATTTGTGCTGCGAGTGGCGCGCGGTTTTTGAGGGGCTGTCATCGGCCGGCGGATGGGATGGGGGAACCGGCGGCGAACGTGTTGTTGCGGGCGTTGGAACCAGTGGGGATTTCGGGGGCGAGCGCGGTGGCGCGGCTGGGGCTTTCAGCTGTTGATGAAAAGCAAAATGTGCTGGCGGTGCATCCGGGCAGTGGCAGTGCGGCCAAAAATTGGCCGGAAGAAAACTGGGCGGTTTTTCTTTCGAAGTGGCTGACTCAAAATGATGCGGATTTATTGTTGGTTGGCGGGGAAGCGGAAGCCGAGCGGTTGGCGCAATTGAGTGCGAGGCTTCCTCGTGAACGCCATCGTGTTTTGCTGCACGCGCCTTTGGTGGAGGTGGCTCGTGCGTTGAGTGGGTGTCGTGCGTTTCTGGGGCACGACTCGGGCATCACGCATTTGGCGGCGGCGGTGGGGTTGCCGGGTGTTGTGTTGTGGGCGGAGACGGATGCGGTGGTGTGGCGACCGCCGAGTGATGCGATGAATTTGTTGCAGCAACCCATCGCGACAGATGCAGTGTTGCGGGCGGTGACAACTTTTTTCAAATAAGTATATTCCGCCTATTGACAGAACCAAAATGTGTGGCACGTTGTAGTAGGCGATGAAGCTGCGCTGACACAGCGGTGCGGTCGAGCCGGTTGGAGTTTTTTTGGGTATGAAGACTAACCAGCGTATCTCAACAAAAGTGACCGTCCGTTTTTCCTGTCCCCGCCGTTTGCGTTTTTTGCATCGTGCGGGGTTTACTTTGACGGAACTATTGGTGGTCATTGGAATTATCGGCGTGTTGGCGTCGATCCTTTTCGTGGCAATTGGCCGGGCGCAAATCAAGGGACACGGGGTTTTCAGCCGGAACAATCTCAAGCAACTCAGCACAGGTTACATCGGGCACGATGTGGAGTTGGGCGAATTCATGCCGCACGCGAAGGTGGCGGAGGGGACTTGGGTGGAAACGCTGACGCGCCGTGAGGGCTATGAACAGGAGGTGTTTCATAGTCCGGCGTGTTCACCGAATCAGAATATCAGCTCGGGGCATTCGAAGATGGCGTGGCGCACGACCAGCCCGGAGAGTACTTACGAGCACTTGACCCGTGTCTGACCCTCCGTTTCTTGGCAGTCTGCCAAGCGCATTGCGGAAGGTCGCGGCGGCAAGTTAGTGACCATTGAGGATGATGCAGAATGGGATCGGTTTGCGGAAGCGGCCAAGCATTTTCCGGCGCGACTCTCGTGGGTGGGGGTGGTGAATGAAAACGAATCGGGTGCGGTAGGCGGGGGCCAATGGATATGGAAAGAGCAGGGCAACCCGGAGTGCGAGCAGGAATATTTTGCCTTGGGCGAATACGAGGATGCGGCGAAACAGCAGGGCGAATATTTCGGCGCGATGGTGCCGAATCGTCAGCCGGAAAAAAACAAAGAAGGGGTGTATCTAAAACAAAATATTTTCAGCATGCCGAGTTTTGATTGGAAAGTGACGGGAATGATCGTGGAGTATCAAAAAAACTTAAGCAGCACGTACACGCTCAATGGCTGGGCGGTGTCGGACCATTTGCGCATGAAGAACGGGGTGCCCAACCATTTTTACCGCGGAATGGAAGAGGGCGGCAGTGAAGCGCCTTTGTTCAGTGAAGGTACTGGGCCGGTGGTGATGCCAATGGAATCCAATCAGCCGGCGAAGGATTTGGAATACGGCGGGCAAACGGGGCAGGGGCTTTCGCGGTTGTGCATTGACCGCTATCACAGCGGCGCCAACAACGTGGCCTATATGGATGGCAGTGTGGATGCCGTGAAGCTGGCTGAATTGTGGAAACTGAAGTGGCACAAACAATGGCAAGCTCCGAACCGTCTGCCGAATGTTGACGGGAAATAAGATGAGTATTTATATCGCCAAAGAGGGAAAGAATTGGGGGCCTTATGAGTCCAAGCAAGTGAGTGTGTTGGTGGAGCGCGGTTCGTTTGCGGATAATGATTGGGCATGGATTGAGGGCGAGGCGGATTGGATGCCAGTGAGTGAAGTGCTGAAGGAATGGGAGGCGGCCGAGACGGCGTATCGGGAATTAGAATTTCAGAAAGAGGTGGCGAAATTGGCGGAGGAGACTCCTTCGCGCAATAAGATGGAGGTGCAGGAAGCACAGAAGGAGGAACCCACGCAGCCGGCTGCCAAACCGCGACGCACTTCGTGGTGGAATCGCCACTTTTTCTTTTTCGCGTTTGGCTTGGGCACGGTGGGGTTAATTGCTTTACTCGTGCTGCGTCCGCCGGCGGTGGCGGAATACAATTTGCTGCAAACGCGTGAGGGACTCGCGTTTGAGCCAAATAAGAGTGAGCCTTTTGACGGAAATGCCGTTTCCCACCATCCTAATGGACAGATGATGTTCAAAGCGGCTTATCGCGATGGGAAGCAACACGGCGAGATGGTTTCGTTTTTTGCTGATGGCCAAAAACAAAGCGAAGGGACGCTGGTTGACGGGCAATTTCACGGAAAAGTCATCTATTATCATCCAAACGGCGAGGTGCAGAGCCATTATGTCTATCAAAATGGCGAGGCTATCAGCCGGAAAAACTGGGATGCGGTGGGAAATATGGTCAATCGCGGCCAATAAAACCCTCGCAACCCGAAATTCCTTCACTTTTTGAGAGAAATCGCTTGCCACATAATAGGGGTGTTCATACACTGCGCGCCCATTTTGAGGGGAACAGAAGGAATTTCATGCCAAATAAAGTAGTCAATAAAACGCGGAAAGCAGTCGCCAAGCGGTTCAAAGTCACCGCCAGTGGTAAAGTGAAGCGTAACCGCCAAGGCAAGCGCCACCTGTTGTCATCGAAAAACGCTAAACGTCGGCGCCGTCTTCGCACCGCCACCTATGTGGAGAAGGATGATATGCGCCGCATCACCGAGAGTCTTCCGTTTAGCCACTAACCCCACCCAGTTTTTCAGGAGAATTTACCATGCGCACCACCAACGGACCCGCCTCACGTCAACGCCGCAAACGCTGGTTGAAAGCCGCCAAAGGCTTTCGAATGCGCCGCAGCAAACTTTACCGCTACGCCAAAGACGCGCTCGACCACGGTCGGCAGTACGCCTATCGCGATCGCAAAAACAAGAAGCGCACCTTCCGCGGCCTGTGGAACGTGCGCATCAATGCCGCCTGCCGCGCAAACGAGATGACGTACAGCCGCTTCATCGAAGGCCTTAAAGCTGCCGAAGTGGAGGTCAACCGTAAGGTGCTGGCGGATATCGCCGCGCAGGACGAAGCAGCGTTTACCGAGCTGGTCAAGGTCGCCCAAGGCGCCTTGGAAGCGAAGGCCGCCAAGTAGACGGTACACTTTCAAGACGGGCGACCAATTCAAGGTCGCCCGTTTTTTGTTTATAGCCGCAAGCGTCTCCACTACATTCCCCGCACAAGATGTCATTGCTTGATGAAATCGAACCATTGAAGGCTGAGGCTTTGGCGGAGCTAAACGCCGCCACCGACCAAGCCGCGCTCGACCAAGCCAAGGGCATCTGGCTTGGTCCGCAAGGCCGTTTCACAGGCCTCATGAAACAGATGGGCTCGCTCAGCAAAGAAGAGCGCCCGCTCGCGGGGAAATCCGTTAACGCCGCCAAAGGCGAACTCGAGGCTGCTCTGCAAACCGCCCGCGATCGCATCGAGTTAGCCGCCGCCGCACCCATCGAACCCACGGATTTCACCGCGCCCGGACGCCATCGCGCACTCGGCAAGCTGCATCCGCTCACGCAAGTGACTGAGGATATCGTCAAGAGCTTTCGCAAACTCGGTTTCGCCGTCGCCGATGGCCCCGAGGTGGAAGACGAGTATCATTGCTTCGATGCCCTCAACACCCCCGCCGATCATCCCGCCCGTGACGCGCAGGATACTTTTTATGTGGCCACCGATGGCCGGCCACTCCTTCGCACTCACACATCCAGCGTGCAAATCCGTGTGATGAAGGAACAGAAACCGCCCGTGCGAATCATCGTGCCCGGCCGCGTGTATCGCCGGGACACCGCCGACGCGACGCACAACCCCACCTTCCACCAAGTCGAAGGATTGTACATCGACAAAAACGTCACCGTCGCCGACCTCAAAGGCACGGTCGAATTTGTCTTCCGCGATTTGATGGGGCCAAAAACTCAAATCCGTTTTCGCCCGCACTATTTTAGTTACACCGAGCCCAGTTTCGAAATTGATTTCGCCAACTCACTCACCCGCAAGATGGGCAAAGACTGGCTCGAAATCGCCGGCTGCGGAATGGTGCACCCGGCGGTCTTGGAGGAAGTCGACCTCGACCCCGAAGAATGGACCGGCTGGGCCTTCGGCTTCGGCATCGAACGCATCGCCATGCTTCGCTATGGCATCAACGACATTCGCCTCTTTTACGAAAACGACCTGCGGTTTCTCCGCCAATTTTAGAGCACATGAAGGTTACTTATAATTGGCTCAAAGAATACGTCGATTTTGAATGGTCGGCGGAAGAACTCGCTGAGCGGATCACGATGCTCGGCGTGGAGGTCGAAGGCATTGAAGAAACAGGCGGCGCGTTTGATGGAATTGTGGTGGGGCAAGTGGTCGTGCGCGACAAGCATCCCAACGCTGATAAATTGACGCTCTGCAAAGTGACCGATGGCAAAAGCGAACTGCAAATAGTTTGCGGTGCCACAAACTTTCAAGCGGGAGACAAAGTGGCATTGGCGCAGGTCGGCACGTCAATGCCGGTTGAAGCGGGCGAAAAACCCTTCGTGCTCAAAGAGGGGAAAATCCGTGGCGAATTGTCGCAGGGGATGATGTGTTCCGGTCGCGAACTAAAACTTAACGACGACCACGAAGGCATTTTGATTTTGCCGGCCACCGCCCAACTGGGCCAGCCCTATGCCGAACACCTCGGCCGTGCGGGGAAGGATGTGGTTTTTGATTTGGAAGTGACGCCCAACCGCCCCGACCTCAACGGCGTCATCGGCCTCGCACGCGAGATTGCCGCGCTTACCGGCAACCCGCTGAAGCGCCCGGAAATCCCACTCAACGTCTCGAATGAAAAAGCCGATAACCTGGTGGCGGTCCAAATCAATGATTCCGATCTTTGCCCGCGATACAACGCGCGTGTGATTCGCGGTGTGAAAATTGGCCCGAGCCCCGATTGGCTCCGCGCTCGGCTGGAAAGCATCGGCATTCGCCCCATCAGCAATGTGGTGGATGTCACCAATTTCGTGATGATGGAAACCGGCCAACCGCTGCACGCCTTTGATTTGCATTTGCTTGCTAAGGTCGACGGCAAACCCACCGTCGTCGTGCGCCGCGCCAATGCTGGCGAAAAATTCACCACGCTCGATGAAGCTGAGCACGAGTTGCGCGCCGACAACCTCCTCATTGCCGATCCCGAAAAAGGCATCGCGCTGGCCGGCGTAATGGGCGGGATGAACACGGAAATCAACGACACCACGCAGGATGTGCTGTTGGAAACGGCGTATTTCAATCCGCAAAATATCCGCGCCACCTCGAAAGCCACCAAATTGCAAACTGATGCGAGTTACCGTTTCGAGCGCGGCGCGGACCTCGGCGTCACCGACTGGGCCAGCCAACGCGCCGCTCAGTTAATCGCCGAAACCGCTGGCGGCACTGTGGCCGAGGGCGCGGTAGATGAATTTCCGATCAAGCCTGAACCGGTTGAAATCAAATTACGCCACGCGCGCACCGACGCGTTGCTGGGCATCACCATTGAGCCTTCGAAAGCGGTCGGGTATTTGGAAGGGCTCGGTTTGGAAACAGTTTCGAGCGATGACGATGCCGCGATCTTCCGCATACCCACGTGGCGTGTGGATTTGAAACGCGAGGTGGATCTCATCGAGGAAGTGTGCCGTGTGCACGGTGTGGATGAGATTCCTGCAACGCTGCCGATGGGGTGTCGTGGCGAAAATGAATTTGATGCCACGCAAGATGCGATTGCCGAAACACGCGGCATCCTCGCCGGTCTTGGCCTTAATGAAGCCCAAGGCCAATCGCTCATTAGTGACACCGCTGCACAGCTGGCCTCCAGTGACATCGTGGAATTGGAGTATCCACTCTCCAGTGATATGAACGTCTTGCGGCCGAGTTTGTTGCCGGGCTTGCTCGATTCGCTTCGCAATAACTTGACGCGACAAAACCACGATGTGGCGTTATTCGAAATTGGCCGTGTGTTTGCACCGAATCAACCCGAGCATCGGACGCTTGCGCTGTTGCTCACCGGCAAGCGCCACGCCGCCTTTTGGCGGGGCGAAGATGACAAGATCGACGCGATGGATTTGAAAGGCGCGGTGGAAGCGCTGCTCGATAATCTTGGCGTGTTTGGCGTGCAATACGAACGGCGCACAGAAGCTACGGCGTTGTTTCTTGAATCGGCTGAATTGAGAATGGGCAACAATGTCATCGGTCAAATGGGGCAGCTACTGCCGCCGCTGGGTAAAAAATACGAAGCACGCGATGCCGTTTTTCTTGCCGAGTTGAATCTCGATATGTTGCTCCAACGCCGTACCACCAATAAATCTTTCAAATCGCTGCCGCAATTCCCCGCGAGCGAACGCGATGTGGCAATGCTTGTGTCCGATTTTGTGACGCATTCCGACGTGCTCGCCGTTGTGAAAAAAACCAAGCCCGCTAATCTTGTTGACACGCAACTCTTCGATGTCTTCCGGGGAAAAAACGTGCCCGATGGTCAAAAGAGCCTCGCCTATTCATTCACCTATCGCAACGCGGAGAAGACTCTCACCGACAAAGACGTCAACAGCGCCCACGATTCATTGGTGATGGCGTTCAAATCCACGCTCGGCGCCACCATTCGCGACAACTAATTTGCGTACTGTAAACACCGCGCGGTTTTGTAATCGATACCACTTTTGAAAACGTAGATTCAGCTTAAGTTTGATTCATGGAAGCGTGACAAATCATCTTGAGCGTCATGGCCGGCGTGGGCCTCAGTGAGGCATGCGGGTTTAACATTTTCATCCCGCTGCTGGTTATCGCCGGCATTGGCGCGGCGCAGTGCTGGCTGTGGTGATTCCAATTTTGGTTTTTTATTAATGGTATTTTTCGTCAGTTTTTTGATTTGGAAGAGACCGTTCAAATTCTACCGTAACTAGCGTGCTCGCAAAGATTGCCTGCGCGAACCGCCTTTACCTGCCGCTTCCTGATTGACCCCGCCTCCTCATCGGTTAGCATTGCGCCATGTACCTGATTCGAATGATTGGCGCGTTGGCACTTTTAGCCTCTACTCTCCGCGCGGATAATTGGCCGGCTTGGCGCGGACCATTGGGCACGGGGGTTTGTGCGGAGAAAAATTTCCCCACGAAGTGGGCGGTGAAGCAAAACACCAAGTGGCGCGTGCCGTTGCCGGAGCGCGGGAATTCGTCGCCGGTGGTGTGGGGTCATCAGGTTTTTATTACGCAAGCCATCGAGGCGCAGGGGCTGCGGCAATTGATTTGTTTTGATCGCCGCACGGGCCGGCAGCTTTGGAAATCAGAGGTGGAATACAAAGTGAAGGAGCCGACGCATCGGACGAATCCCTTCTGTTCCGCTTCGCCGGTGACCGATGGCAAGCACGTGATCGTGTCGCACGCTTCGGCGGGATTATTCTGCTACGATATGAAGGGGAAACAATTGTGGAGCCGCGACCTCGGCGAGCAGCATCACGTGTGGGGTAATGCGGCTTCGCCGGTGATTCATGGCGATTTGTGCATCCTTAACTTTGGCCCCGGCGAGCGGACGTTTTTGGTTGCGGTGAGTTTGAAAGACGGCTCGACCGTTTGGCAGCACGATGAACCCGGAGGCAGTTCGGGCATTCCAATTGAAGGCGGCGCGCGCGGCAAATGGGTGGGCTCGTGGACGACTCCAATTTTAATGAACGCCAAAAGCGGGCCGCAGTTGGTTATGAGTTATCCCAATCGCGTGGCGGCGTTTGATCCGCTAAAGGGGCGCGAGCTGTGGACTTGCGCGGGGCTTAATCCATTGATTTATACTTCACCGATTTATGGGAACGGCATCGTGGTGGCGATGGGCGGGTTTCGCGGTACGGCGATGGGCGTGCGTGCCGGTGGCATGGGCGACGTGACAAAAACCCACCAACTCTGGACGCGTCCACGCGAAAAGCAACGCATCGGTTCCGGGGTATTGGTGAACGGCCACATTTATATTTTGAACGAAGACGGCGTGGCCCAGTGCATCGAGGCGCGCAAGGGCAAAGAGGTGTGGGCCGAGCGCCTGCGCGGCCCTGGCGGGAACGGAAAATCATGGTCATCGATGGTGGCGGCGGGCGATAAGCTTTACGCCATCAATCAATCAGGTGATGCGTTCATTCTGCGCGCCGCACCGCGATATCAGTTGTTGGCGGTGAATTCGTTAGGCGAAATGACGCAGTCGTCGATGGCGTTTTCCAATGGCGAAATATTCATTCGCACTTACAAAAGCCTTTGGTGCATTAGCGGCGAGTAATTCCGAATCGATTTGATTAATATCCGAAATTAATAATGGGCATTCTGAAATCACTTTTGGTTGTCACGATAGTTGGCAATGCCGGCGCGGCGGACAATTGGCCACAGTTTCGCGGGCCTGATGCGATGGGTGTGGCCGAGCACGCGGATTTGCCGGATCGTTGGAGCGCTACGGAAAATGTCGTTTGGAAACAGGACGTTCCCGGCCGCGGATGGTCCTCGCCGGTGGTGTGGGGCAAGCGGGTATTTCTCACCACGGTGGTTACCGAGGGCAAGGCTTGGGAGGCACGCAAGGGTTTATATTTCGGTGGCGAACGGTTTAAGCCGCCGACGGGCAAACATCATTGGAAAGTGATTTGCCTGAGCCTTGAGACCGGCAAAGTGGATTGGGAGCAAACCGTGCACTCGGGCACCCCGCAGAGCAGCATCCACATCAAAAACAGCTACGCCTCCGAGACGCCAATCACTGATGGCGAGCGCGTGTACGCCTACTTTGGAAATCAGGGTCTCTATTGTTATACGGTGGGTGGAGAATTTTTGTGGAAACAAGAATGGCCCGCGGTCAAGACGCGTTTCGGCTGGGGGCTCGCCGCCTCGCCGGTGTTGCATCAGGGGCGTTTGTACATTGTGAACGACAACGAGCAGCAATCTTTTCTCGTGGCATTGGATGCAAAAACCGGCCGGGAAATTTGGAAAGTAAAACGCGAGGGAGAGAAGAGCAACTGGTCCACGCCGTTTATTTGGAAAAATGAATTGCGCACGGAAATTATCACGCCGGGTTCGCACAAAAATCGGGCGTACAATCTGGACGGCAAGTTGCTGTATCAGTTCAGCGGGAATTCCTCCATCACCATCGCCACGCCGTATGCGAAGTTTGGTTTGTTGTACGTAACTTCAGGCTACGTGGGCGATCGCCGGAAGCCGGTGTTCGCTATCCGCCCCGGGGCAAGAGGCGACATTTCACTCAAATCCGATGAGGACAGCAACCAGTACGTCGCCTGGTGCCAGCGCCGCGGCGGGCCGTACAATCCTTCCACAATTGTGTACGGCGATCTTATGTACGTTCTGTTAGATCGTGGGCTTGTTGCCTGTTACGAGGCCAGCACCGGCAAGCATGTTTTCGGGCCCGAACGGGTAGTGCCCCGGAGCGGGGCCTTCACCAGCTCGCCTTGGGCATATAGCGGCAAAATCTTTTTCCTCGATGAAAGCGGCGCAACCTATGTGTTGAAAGCCGGTCGCGAATTCAAACTGCTCCGCGCCAATAGGTTGAATCCCAAAGAGGATATGTGCATGGCCACTCCGGCACTTGTGGGGGGCAAGCTACTGATTCGCACGGATGCGCGGGTTTATTGCTTCAGCAATTCCAAAAAGTAGGCGCGTTTATTCCTCGAGCACATACAGGCCGGTCCATTCATCATTTTTTTAACGGGTTAGTGGGGGCGTTACCGGCCGCTGGAGAGTTCAGGTTCATAATCTGATGCTGACCCGTGAAACACTCGCGGCGTGGGTTTTTATCGTTTGATTGAATAAACACTAGGAAACGCATCTCTCAACTGGCAGCATTGCAAAGAATTCATTGATGAAAAAATTTTTCCTCTCACCAAGAATCGGAGCGATTGTGCTTTGTGTTTTTCAATTCACAATTCTTCAATCTGTCTGGGCCGCGTTGCTCAATACCCCCGGCGACAAAATATTCGCGGCGTACTTCAAGCACCAAACGGATCAAATTGCTTCACGATCACTTTCGAAAATCAAAACAATCGAAGATTGGAACGCACAGAAAAAAACGTATCGCCAACAGATGCATGAAATGCTGGGGTTAGATCCGATGCCTCCGCGGACGCCACTGAAAGCCACGGTCACCGGTAAACTGCACCATAAGGAATTTGAAATTTGGAAGGTGCACTTTCAATCCAAGCCAGGTCTTTACGTCACCGCCAATCTGTATGTGCCCAACGGCATCAAGGATCCTGCACCGACGATTCTTTATGTGTGCGGTCATGGGCGTGTGAAAAAGAATGGGGTGAGCTACGGCAACAAGGTGCATTATCAGCACCATGGCGTTTGGTTCGCGCGCAATGGGTTTGTGTGTTTGGTGATCGACACGCTGCAGCTTGGGGAGATTGAGGGCATCCATCACGGCACTTACAATCACGATATGTGGTGGTGGAATTCGCGCGGCTATTCCTCCGCCGCCGTGGAGGCGTGGAATTGCATTCGCGCGCTGGATTATTTGGAAACGCTAAACTTTGTAGACAAAAACCGTTTCGGCGTCACCGGTCGCAGCGGCGGCGGTGCGTATAGTTGGTGGGTTTCTGTGCTCGACGAACGCATCAAAGCTTCCGCGCCGGTAGCCGGCATTGCGGATTTGAAAAATCACGTGTACGCAGGGTTTCCCAACAGCGGCCGCCTAGCCCACGGCGTGGTGGAGGGGCATTGTGACTGCATGTTTCATGTGAACACATTTCGCTGGGATTTCCCTCAAGTGGCTGCGCTTGTCGCCCCGCGTCCGTTGTTGATCCTCAACACCGATGATGACCGCATTTTTCCGCTCGATGGCGTGACGCGGGTGTTTAATGGCGCCCGCAAAATTTACGACCTCCACGGTGCGCGAGACAAGCTCGGGCTGGTCATCATCCCCGGCGGACACAGCGACACGCAACCATTGCGCGTGCCGGCGTTTAACTGGTTCAACAAACATTTGAAAGGCAAAGAATCGCCGATTACTATTACTGCGGAGAAGCTTTTTGAGCCGGAGCAATTGCGGGTTTTCAAAAAACTACCTGCCGATGAAATCAACACAAAGATTCAAGACAGCTTCATCGGCGTGGCCAGTGGAAAGGAGCGGCTTAAGCCGGATAAAGCTTTGGCTCAATTACGCGCCAAGACATTTCGCGGTTGGCCTTCTGAATCCGGAAATTTGAATCTCAAAAAAGCCTTTGACTTGAATCACAAGGGAGTGCGTTTTGCGGCTTACGATTTTGACAGTCAGGACAAGATTCGACTGCGCATGTATGTGGCCCATCACGCGGGATTAAAAAATCTGTCTACCGTCCACGTCGAGGTTTTGGGTGAGGAGAACTGGCGTAATTATTTGAAGCTGGGGCGCCCCGCCTTTGCTGGAGTTTGGGCTGAGGAATTAAAACTGGCTGGGATCAAGGCGGATGCACCCGTCACTGCCAAGATGGGGCAGGCGCTGGAACAGCAGCTCAACCACATCCGCAAACAATCCGAAGTGGTTTACATTACGTTTATGCCGCGTGGCGTTGGCTTGACCACGTTGAGCGCCGACGAGCGCCACATCACTCAAACGCGTCGCCGCTTTATGCTGCTCGGGCAAACGCTGGCGGGTATGCAGGTTTGGGATGTTCGACGGTGTCTCCAAGCGGTTCAGGCGCTGCCGGGTTTTGAGCGTTCGCGAACCGAACTATGGGGCAAAGGAAACATGGCCAGTGTGGTGACGCTCGCCTCATTGTACGAACCGTTCATCGGCCGGCTCAATCTCAGCGAATATCCGAAAGATGATAAAGTGCAGCCCGATTACTTGAATATTTCACGCATCGCCACGCCCAAGCAAATTCTGGGGCTCGCCGCGCTGCGGTCTTCGGTGCATTTGCTGGATAAGAAAAAGTGATCAGCGGATCGCTCCGCGTGCGGCTTTTCCCGGAAAAACATTTTTCTGGAACGCCCCGTTTTTCACCACCGGCACTCCGTGGATGAGGGTGTATTTGATCCCGCTGGAATGTTTCGCAGCGTCAGTGAAGGTGGCGTTGTCGATGATTTTTGAGGCATCGAAAATAATGATGTCTGCGTCGGCCCCAATTTGCAGTCGCCCTTTTTTCTTAAACGCAGGCGCGCATCGTTCCAACCGTTGCGCGGGCCACAGCGAACATTTTTTTAGCGCGAGCATGAGTGGTAAATCGTTATTTTCGCGGACGTATTTGCCAAGAATGCGTGAAAAGCAGCCGGCATTTCGCGGATGCCCCATAAATCCGTCGCTGGCAATCAACGTGTTCGGGCTCGCCACCACTTTTCGCACGAGGCTTTCCGGGTTGGCATGCACGATGACTTTGCCGCCTTGTTTGCGATATTTTTCAAATGATTCTTTGGTGAGCCGTTCACCGGTCGCGACCCATTGTAAATTGTTGTAGGTGATTTTTGTGCGGTCACGCCAGCCCGGGTCGAAGATGGCTGACTTGATATCGGTCATGCCCGCCGTGTAGGGGTAAACTTCACACGACACATCGAGCCCGCGTTTCTGTGCGGCGGCAATCATTTCAATGAGTGCAGGGGTGGTGAGATTGCCGGTGCTTTGAATGTGCACAATGTGACCGGGTGCACCGCTAATGGCAGAGAGTGCGATGACCTCGTGCACGGCGGTGTAAATATTTAATCCGGTCGCCAATCCTTTGCTGCGCATATGGACGTGGCAAGAGGCGTTGAATTTTGCTGCGACGCGAAAGATTTCGAGTGCCTCCCATTGGGTGGCCTCGGGCGTGTATTGCAGGCCGAACCCGACCGCCAATGCGCCTCGTCGGAGGCCGTGCTCGATTTTCTTTTTGATGGTGGCCAGTTGTTCCGGGGTGGCACGCTGTTTTGCCCCGCGTGAATTGGCCGGCGGCAGAAACGCCGGTTGGTCACCCATCACGCTGATGCGCGTGGGGATGTGGCCGATGCTGACGCCAAAGTTGATGGGGGTTTTGCCTTTGCGTCGCTGGTACCAAAGGTCGACATCTGCCGTGCCGACTTCCAGCTCGAGTGCGGTTGTCACCCCGTCCATGGCTTTGTACGGATAATCTTCCGCGGTTTGGCCGTGTTGGTGGAGGTCGATAAATCCGGGTGCGACCACGAGGCCTTTGGCGTTGATGACGGTCTTGCCCTTGAGCGGGGTTTTGGAAATAGATTTTATGGTGCCGGCGGTGATGCCGATGTGACGGATGGCGTCAAGTTCAGTGGCGGGGTCTAACACGCGGCCGTTGGCGATGACGGTATCGAAGGGTTGCGCGGCGGTCGTGGTCAAGATCGCGAGGAACAGTGGGAGCCAAGTTTTCATTGTTTCGCTTCATCCAAAAAGTTTGTCACGGCGGTGGTCATGATTGCTTCGAAGGGGACGGTGATAAAACGCGCCCCTTTGTCGCGCCATTGGCGGGCGCCTTCGCTGTTGTAAATCATGAGTCCGAGGATTTTGCCTGCGGCGAGGGTAGTTTCGGCGATTTTGTCCATCGCGGCCTGAACGTCGGGGTGGGGGATGTTGCCGGGGTGGCCGAGTGAATTGGCAAGGTCGTTGGGGCCGATGAAGATGACGTCCACATCGTCGGCCTTTACGATTTCATCCAGATTATCGAGCCCCTCGGTGGTCTCGATTTGGGCGATAACCAAGGTTTCGGCGTTGGCTTTTTTAACATAATCGCCGAGCGGGCCGGTGCGGCCGAAGTCGGCAGCACGGATGCCGGCGAGGCCGCGTTGGCCGCGCGGCTGGTACTTGATGGACTGCACGGCGCGCTCGGCGTCGGCGGCGGTGTTTACGAAAGGGATCAGTGCGCCCTGCACGCCGGTGTCCATGAAGCGCAAAATGATGGACTGCTCGTTGGTTGTGGCGCGGGCGATGGGCGTCACGCCGTGCAGTTCGCAGGCGCGGCATTGGTCCTCAACGTCGCGCGGCTGCAGCGTGCCGTGTTCGCCGTCGAGTACGAGAAAATCCCAGCCGAGGTAGCCCTGCAGTTCGATGAGGCTGTTGTCTGGCGTGCGGAAGAACGCGCCATAAACCGTTTCGCCATTGTTGAGTTTTTGTTTGGTGGTGTTGGTTTGCATTTAATTCATTGGAATTAGTTTTGCGGCGACCATGGTTACGATGATGCCTGTAATCCCCATAATGGTCGCCATCGGTGTAAGGACTTTCAAGGTTTCCTTTTCGGTCATGCCGCTCATTTTGCTAATGACCCAAAAGCCGCTGTCATTCATCCACGGTAACGGCTTGGAGCCGCAGCCGATGGCCACGGCGAGGTAAACGGGATGATACGATAGCACGTCAAGGTCGGTCACAAGGCTGCCGACGATCGCCACTCCTGTGAACATCGCCACGGTGGCCGAACCTTGGGCTGCGCGGATGATGGCGGTGACAACAAACGCCAGTGGCAGCAGTCCAAAATCGAGGGGTTCGCTGCCCATCATGCCGCTGATGTACGGGCCGATGCCTGATTGTTGTAGCATCGCTCCGAAGGCTCCGCCGGCGCAGCAAATGAGAATGATGAGGCCGCCCTCGAGCATTGCCTGTTGTACGTGGTCGGCGAGGGCTTGGCGGTCTTTCAGGCGTGTCGCGGCGAGGAGCATCGCCAAACCCGCGGCGATGGTGAGAGCGATATTTTTGTCACCCAACAGGTTGAGGATTGGGTGGAGGGTTTGTGTAGGATCCAGTCCACTTTTGTAAATGGTCACCCCGCTGATGAGCAGCACGGGCAATAGGATTGGGATTAGCGAGAGTGCGAGAGAGGGAAGTTCAGAAATATTGCGGTTGGACAGTTCCTCGAGTTTTTTCATGGCCTCGGGCGTCTCGCGGAGCGGTACCTCCATGCGGCGGTTGATCCATTGTGCATACAACAGGCCGGCTACACTGCAAAAAATACCGACCGCCATGCCGGTGAGAATCATGGTGCCAATGTTGACACCCAGTTCTTCCGCAACGAAGAGTGGCCCCGGAGTGGGTGGCACCAATGAATGAGTCATCGTGCCGCCGGCGACGAGAGCGACTACGAGGAGTACGTAGTTTTTTTTCATTTTAAGCCAAGTGGCTTTCACCAAGGGAATGGCCAATAGAAAAAGACTGTCGAAGAATACGGGGATTCCTAGCAGAAAAGCGCTGGCACAAAAGGCCACCGGTGCATTCCGGATTCCCACCAGTGAAAGTGCCCCGCGCACAATGCGTTCAGCGGCACCACTGGCCAGCAGGCAGCGGCCGATCACGCACGCCATAGCGATGAGAATGCCAATTTTACCGCAGGTGGTTCCGAAGGCGGTGGTGATGCGTTCCAGAGTGTTTTGCTTTGCCTGTGTGGCGGCTTTCTTGTGCGCAACGGTTTTGAATTCTGCGGATTCCGTTTTGATTTTGCCACGAACGGCCTCGCGAATTTCCGCTTCGTCAAATGGTTGGCCCAATTTCTTGAGGGCGATGATTTCAGTAATGACGCGTGCCTTGACTTCTTTGCGGAATTCATCGCCTTCGTATTTTGCCGCTAAAGATTTCTCGATGTACTCAGATGAAGTTAATCCGCCGACCACAAATGCCCCGAGGATGAGCGAGAGAAACGGATGCAGTCGGAGCCAAAGGATGCCGCCGAGGACGATGGCGAGGCCGAGGGCGAGTAGTAGCAGCGGATTCACGGGGGGAGGGTAATTGTTCAATGACCAAAACCCAAGCTCCAAGGAATGACCAAAACCCAATTCGGTGTGTTTGTTGTGGCTTGTCGATTGGTCATTGGAAATTGAATTTTATTGTATTCTGCGGTAGTCCAACCCCGTCATGAAACGCATATCAATTCTATCCTTGTTCGTTGCCTTTACCGTTGCCGCAGACTGGCCGCAATGGCGTGGGCCGAACCGCAATGGCGTGGTGGCCGATGGCGTGCCGTTGCTCGATGCTTTCCCGAAGGAGGGGTTGAGGCGGCTTTGGGTGAGTGAGTTTATCCCGAGCGATGACGATGGCGGACACGGCAGCGTGGTGGTGGCGGGCCAGCGGGTATACTTGGCGCTGGTGTGGCATACGGATGTGCCGACGCAGACACGGGCCATCGATGACTTGGTGTTGCGTAAGCTGGGTAATCGCGGGGTGTCCATTCTGGGCGACAAACTGGTGGCAAAAATGGAATTGGACCGGATGGGGCTCAGCCCGCGTCTGCGAGGAGAGAAGTTGACGGAGTGGAGTGACAAATGGGTGTCGGAGAATTTAAATAAGGAACAACAGGAGATGCTGGGGAGTTGGGTTGCCAGTCGATTCAAAAAGGGAAAGTCGGCGGTTCCCATCAAGGATTTTCAGAAGTTGGCCACGATGCGCGAGCATCGGTTCCCGGATGATGCAGCGTTTAAAAAATGGCTGGGTGAACAGGAATTCAGCGATGCGGTGAAGACACAAGTGGTGAACACCGTGCCGGCTACACGCAAGGTGGCACAGGACGTGGTGATTTGTTTGGACGCCATCTCGGGCAAGACGCTTTGGAAGACAGAGATGCCGGGCGAGCCAACGGGCAGGCGGTCGTCGAGCACGCCGTGTGTGGCCGATGGGCGGGTTTATGCCATGGGCGGGCGGCAGGCGCTTTGCGTGGATGCGGCCACGGGCAAGCCGGTGTGGTCGGCGGTGTTGCCCGGCAGGAATGTGGCATCATCATTTTTGATCGCGGAAGGGAAAGCATTCGTGATGGCGGGGCGGCTGGTCGCGCTGGATGCGGGTTCCGGTAAGGTGGCGTGGGAAAGCGATGATGCGCGGGGCGGAAATTCGTCGCCGGTATATTGGGAGAATGATGGCAAATCATTTTTAATTGTGAACGCGGGCCGGGAAGTGGTTTGCCTGAACCCCGCCGACGGCAAGCTAGTGTGGCGGGTGAAGGGCGGGGGCGACTCCACGCCAGTGGTCGATGGAAATCGAATGGCGGTTTACAGCCACGACAAAAAAATCGGGCTGGCCGGTTACAGCATTTCCGCAATGGGTGCCAAAATGCTCTGGAACATTCCAATCGAGGCGCGGCGAACACAGTCCACGCCGATGATTTACGATGGCCATGTTTACCTCGCCGGCGGTGACACGCAAATGTGTGTGGAGATGGAAACCGGCAAGATGAAGTGGAAGGAGAAACGGCTGAGCAACATCTCCTCGCCTTTCATCGCTGACGGTCGGCTGTTTACTTTTGAGAAAAAAGGGAGCGAGCTGGTGATGTTGCGCGCCGACCCGTTGGCGCACTACGAAATCGGCAAGGCACGCGTGCGCGCCATGTGGTGCCCATCGCCGGTGCTCAGCCGCGGGAAATTGTTTTTGCGAATGGACAATGGAGTGGCCTGTTTTGATTTGAAGGCGGGGAAATGACTGGTTCCAAATAAGCAATTCTCAATAGCCAAGTCCCAAGGAACGACCAATACCCAGTGGACATTTGGGGTTTCCTTAGTGATGGGTCATTCTCACCACGCCATCGCCCCAATCCGCTCCGCAACCTCTTCTGCATTCGCGCGGCTGTTGAAGGCGCTGATGCGGAAGTAGCCTTCGCCGGCGTTGCCAAAGCCGGCGCCGGGAGTGATGACCACGGCCGCTTCGTTGAGGACGCGGTCGAAGATGTCCCAGCTTGGGATGGTGTTGGGGGTCTTGAGCCAAATGTACGGGGCGTTAGTGCCACCGAAAACTTCGAGGCCCGCAGCGATGGCAGCTTCGCGGAGGATTTTGGCGTTGCCCATATAATGTGTGATGAGTTCCTGCACTTGGGTTTTGCCCGCATCACTGTATACAGCGGCGGCGGCCTTTTGGACGGGGTAACTGGTGCCGTTGAATTTTGTCGCCGTACGGCGCGACCACAAGCTGTGCAAACTGTGGGCGTTACCATTGGAATCTGTGCCCGTCAATTCCTTGGGGATCACAGTGAAGGCGCAGCGGGTGCCGGTGAAGCCGGCGTTTTTGGAGAAGCTGCGAAACTCAATGGCACAGTTGCGTGCGCCGGCGATTTCATAAATCGAATGCGGGATGTCGCCGTCTTGGATGAACGCTTCGTACGCGGCATCGTATAAAATTAGTGCATCGTTTTCCTGTGCGTACGCCACCCAAGCGGCGAGTTGCTCGCGCGTGGCGGTGGCGCCGGTGGGGTTGTTGGGGTAGCACAGATAAATAATGTCCGCCTTTTCATCGGGGGTGGCGGGCACAAAATTATTTTCCGCAGTGCACGGGAGATAAATAATTTTGCCGTATTGGCCCGCGCCATCGGCGTCATCGGTGTGGCCGGCCATTACGTTGGTATCAAGGTACACGGGGTAAACGGGGTCGGTGATGGCGATGCGGTTTTGGTGGCCGAGAATGTCGAGGATGTTCGCGGTGTCGCACTTGGCACCGTCGGACACAAAAATTTCATCGGCGGCCACCTTGACGCCGCGCGCTTGAAAGTCGTTATCCGAAATCGATTCGCGCAAAAAATCATAACCGTGTTCCGGACCGTAGCCTTTGAACGTTGCGCGATCGGCCATCTCATCCACCGCCGCGTGCAGCGCCTCGGTGCAAGCGGGCGGCAGCGCCTCGGTCACATCGCCAATGCCGCAGCGAATGAGCCGCGCGGCAGCCACAGGGTTGGCCTCAGTAAATTCCTTCACGCGGCGGCCGATCTCGGGAAAGAGATAGCCCGCCTGTAGCTTTAAATAATGCTCGTTGATGTATGCCATTGGAGGGCGGGACGTTAGCGGAACCGGTCTGCCAAATCAAGAGGCACTGAGAATTATTTCGCCATCAAAAATGCAAACAAGTCGCGCACCTGCTGGGGCGTGAGGGTGTCGAGCAAACCTTCGGGCATCAGGGAGACCGGCATTGCCTGGAGGTCTTTGATTTCCTTGCGGGGGAGGGTGATGGAGTTTTGAGCGAGGTCGCGCAGGACGATGAATTTGGGCGCGGTTTGGGCAATGAATCCGGTGAGGCGCTGATTGTCTTTGGTGACCACGTTGAATCCGGCGTACTCCTCACGAATGCCGAGGCTGGGATCAACCACGGCGGGGATGAGGAAACCGGGATTGTTCAGCTGATAGGCATCGAGGCTGGGGCCGATGTTGCCTCCTTGGCCGCGCAAGCGATGGCACGCGGCACAGGCGATTGCAAAAACCAGTTTGCCCGCCTCGGCGTCGCCTTGATTTTCGGCAATGAGCGCGGCGACGGACTGCATCCGCTGCTGCTTGGCTTCGGTGCTTTGGCGCAATTGGCCCCAATGTTTTTTGACGAGCGCGGCGATGGTTTTTTGTTTGTGGCTTTGCATCGCCAACACCGTGGCGGGGCGGACGTCTTCGCGTTTGATTTTGCCCGCGTCGATAGCAGTGATAAATTCCAACGACCAATTCGCGCGGCTACTTAGAATATTCTGGGCGGACTCGCGTTCACGTTGGGGCATTTCTGCATAACGCGCGAGCAACACCGTGCCCACGGAATCATGTTCAAAACGCTGCAACGCGGTCATCAACTCGATGCGGCGGCTGCTGGTTTTTTCTGTCTTGAATTGGGAGAGCAGCAGATCCAGCGCGCTGTCACTGCGGCGCTCGGAAAGAAGCTTTGTCAACGCGCGCCGTTCGCTGGCGGAGGTCTTCGGGTTTTTCACCAGCGCAATGGCTTCGCCCATCGCCTCGGGAAGCCCCAATCGTGTGGCGAGGCTGATGAGCGTGGGCGTGTGTTTGCTGGCGTTCCACAATTTACTGGTCTCGGCCAACAACGCCTTGGGCGGGTTTTGCACCGAATTGCCGCGTAGTCCTTCCTCCATTCCGACGGCGAATTTGGTGCGATCGGCGGCGGTGGGGGCGAGGGCGAGCAGGCGGGCAGCAGTTTTTAGATTGGCCGATGTGGGCTCGGCAGTGAAGCGTTGGCCGAGGCGCTTGATCAAGTGCGTTTGCGTCATCGGTGCTGCCCAAATGGATTTGTCGGTGAGCAACCGGGTCAGATCCCCGCTGCCGCTGACGGCTTTGTTTTCGAGGGCCCACCAAATGAGCAGCGGGATGTGTTTGTCATTCACATCTTCATTGCGGTGAATAAGCGCGGCGAGGATTGGGAAACTATCCTTGGCGACCCAGCGTTTGCAGGAGGCCGCGAGGCAACTGCGGACTTCGGCGTGGGTTTCGGTTTTAGCCAGCGCGATGAGTTTGGCGCGGAGCGTGGGCGTCATCGTGTGGCTGTCGCCCAACAGACGGATGGTCCAAAATCGAACGAAGGGATTCGCGTGGGTGAGTGTTTTTTCGGCGAACTTGGGGGTGAAGCCGCCGCTATGGTTGATGGCCCAGAAAATTTCGAGGGCGCCTTGGCCTTTGAAGTTCATGAACTCCCGAGTGAGATCGGGGACAATCGAGGCATTGCGACGGTCGGCGATCAATCGCTGCGCGGTTTGCCGGTGCCATTTGTTCGGATGCCCAAGTAGGTTGAGTAGTTCGGTGGTAGAGAGTTTGCTGTAGTCAAAAGGTTTGCTGGGCTTGGCGTCTTTGGCGTGCATCCGATAAATGCGACCGCTGCTTTTATGCCAGGTGTCGCGCGGATCGAGATGGCTTAAACGGCTATCGTACCAATCGGCGAAGTACACGGCCCCATCCGGCCCCGCCTTGGTGTCGACAATGCGAAACCAACGATCCTCAGTGGTAACCATCGGCGGGGTATCGACGGTGCGGAAGGTAGAGTTATCCGGATACAACCGGCTAGCCTGCACGCGATTCACCAACGACATGCCGGAGATGATGTTGCCCTCGTACCCGGGCAGGGCGCCGCCTTCGTAAACAATCATCGATTGCGGAAACCGCTTCGTGTAGCCCTCGTGCGCCATGTGTTTGTAAAACCCAAACGCATGCGGGTTGATCAGCGGCCCGTGTTTGGCCCAGCCTTTGATGTAGCAACCCCCTTGCACGTAGTGGACGCCGCGGGTGTTGCCGTAGTTGGTGCCGGAGAGCGTTCGGCCATTGCGATCAAAATCGAGGCAATACGTATTGCCGCCACCCTCAGCAAAAACTTCAAAACGTTTGGTCGGCGGATGATAGCGCCAAATCGCTTGGCCGAGAAATTTGATGCCCTGAATCTCTGCGGTGCAAGTGCTGCCGTGCGCGCCGTAAATCCAGCCGTCCGGTCCCCACCGTAGGCTGTTCGCGCCGGAGTGAGTGTCCTCCAAACCAAAGCCGGTGAGGTGCACCGTGGGGTCGCCATCAGGAATGTCGTCGCCATTTTTGTCCGGATAATAAAGCAGATACGGCGGCATCAACACCCACGCGCCGCCGCGACCGGTGATGACGCTGCGCGCCATATTCAAGCCGTCGAGGAAGGTTTTGTGTTTGTCGAAAACACCATCGCCGTTGGTGTCCTCGTGAATGGTGATTTTGTCTTTGCCACGAAAATGATTGGGCGGCGGCGGCGGTACTTTGTCGTACACCGCGCGCAGGTACTTATCGTATTCCAAAATTTTGATGCCCGCCGGAAAGGGGTATTGCAAATACTGCGTCACCCACATCCGCCCGCGTTCGTCGAAATACATATTGAGCGGCTGCGCCACCGCCGGTTCATGCGCCACTACCTGCATCGCCAGCCCCTCGGCCATCTTCAGTTTCTTGATGCCCTCGGCGGGAGTAGAAGGCATCGACCCATCCGTCAACGCCCCGCGGCCCTTAAAATTCTCGACAAACGGCTTCAGCGAATCGCCGAACTTTTCCTTCGGCTTATCCGCCGCAACTAAAAAAATGGAAATCGTGAGCAGGTAAACAACAATCAATCCGCGCATCTGCCGAGTGTGACCTGTGGGCGGCGAGGAGCAAGTTCCAATCTCTGTGCCTCTGTGATGGATTGTTTTTTACCCCAGAGGCACAGAGGTTTAAATAAACAAGCCGGCAATGCAGGCATTGATATAACTGACGAGGATGCCGCCGGCCATGGCGCGCAGGCCGAGACTGGCGAGGTCTTTGCGGCGTTCGGGGGCGAGGGAGCCGATGCCGCCGATTTGGATGGCGATGCTGGCGAAGTTTGCAAAGCCGCAAATGGCAAAGGTGCCGATGGCAAAGCTGCGGGGGGCGAGGGTGTCTTTGAGTGCGGTGAGATCAAGGTAGCCGATGAATTCGGTGAACACGATTCGTTTGCCGAAGGCTTGGCCGACTTCGACGCAGTCGGCCCACGGCACGCCCATCAGGAATGCGAAGGGGGCGTTGAGCCAGCCGAGCAGCATGTCGATGGTGACGGGGTTGGCGACGCCGGCCCATTGCTGGGGTTGGGTGAGGAGATAATTAAAGAGCGCGATGGCGGCGGTGAATCCAATGAGCATCGCGAGCACGTTGAGCGTGAGCTTCATCCCGTCGCTGGCGCCCTGGCACATGGCGTCGAGGGCGTTTGTGGTTTCGGGCTTCACATCACTCTTGGCGCCATCGGCGGTTTCGCTTTTTTCAGTTTCGGGCAAAAGGATTTTGGAAACATACAGCGCGGTGGGCGCGGCCATAAAGGATGCGGTGAGCAGATGGCCGGCCTCCACGCCCATTCCGGCGTAGATGGCAAACACGCCGCCGGCGATGGTGGCCATGCCGCCGATCATCATGGTCATGATTTCACTGCGGGTCATGCCGGGCAGATAAGGCTTAATGACGAGTGGCGCTTCGGTTTGGCCCATAAAAACATTGGCGGCGCTACAGAGGCTTTCGCTGCCGCTGGTGCGCATAATGCGCTGCATCACCCACGCCATGCCCTGCACGATTTTTTGCAAAATGCGGAGGTGATAAAGGAGGCTGGAAATGACGGCGACGAGAATGATGGTGCCGCAAATGGTGACGCCCAGCACGAGGGCGCTCGGCTCGTTGAAAGTTTCCTGCATCAACTGGTTTTCGGAGAGCGCACCGAATACGAGGTGCGTGCCTTCGCGGGCAAAGGCGAGAATGTTCTGGGCGGTTTGGTCGGCGACTTTATAGACCCAATCGCCAAAAACAGTTTTGGGAATCAGAACAGCGGCGATGGTGATTTGCAGTCCCATTCCGGCGATCACCGTGCGCCACGGGAATTTGTCGCGTTTCATCGAGATCGCCCACGCAAGCGCGATGAAAGCCACGAGGCCGATTAAGCTCATCAGCATAGGCGTTGGTACACCGCAAGGCATGGGCGGGGCAAGGATGGAGAATTCACAGGATGGGCGGGAAATTCAGGATGGTTTTTTATCCTGAACATCGTGGAAACCCGTGTTCATTTCTTGGTTTCTTTGTCCCCGGCAATCTTGTCGAGCAAGAGCACTAAGCCTGCGCCGGCGAGCATTAATAAGAGGGCGAGGAGAAAGGGTTTGTCCGCAGCGGGCAATTGCCAAGTGTAGCCGGTCACCACGGTCTTTCCGCTGACTATTTTTTCCAATGTAAATTTCCAGGGCCAAATGACTCCGAGTGAGCCGATCACAAATCCGGTGAGCACGGCGAGGGTTGCGGCTTTGAATTTGTCGAGGATGTACGACAGCACACGCGCAAAGCCAAGCAATCCCACCGCGCAACCGGCGGCGAACGGTAGTAGTACGGGCAGCGAGCTGTCGAAATCGCGTACGTTGCTGGTGGCCTTGAGAATGAGTCCGTAGTTGCCCATTAAGATGAGAATAAATGAACCGGAGATGCCCGGCAAAATCATGCTGCACATCGCCACCACACCGCACAGAAATAAATAAGACGGCGCGGGATTTTGCACGAGGGGTTTCACCAGCAAAATCGCCGCCGCGCCGGCGATGCCCGCGAGCAGTGCGAGGATCGCGGGCGGATTCCATTTAGGGACTTGTCGGCCGACAAGAACAATGGAGGCCAGAATGAGTCCGAAGAAAAACGCCATCGTTTGCGTTTCGTGATTGGCTAGCAATTGTTCCAGTACGTTCGCGAAAGTAAACACACTGGCCGCCACGCCAAGGCCCACGGCGCAGGCGAACGGGCCATTAAGGTGATCAAACCATTTGCGAAACTCACCCGCGCCCAAAAGTTTCACAGCCTTCCAGCCGATCGATTTCAGTGTGCCGATGAGGTCGGCGTAGATGCCGGTGATGAGCGCGATGGTGCCGCCGGAGACGCCGGGGATGACGTTGGCAGTGCCCATTGCAGCGCCTTTGAAAACGAGCCCGACGAAGCGCGTGAGAGTCATTGGGTTTTTCTTGGATTCCATTTCAAATTATTCGGTTCAAGCCGCCTGTCCGCCGCGGTACACGCGCGGCACGCGATAGGCGATGCCGGTGAGCACTTCCAACGGGATTGTTCCCGCCCAGTCGGCGAGTTGGTGCGCGGTGATTTCCTGTTTGCCTTGGCGACCGATGAGCACCGCTTCATCGCCGGGCTTGGCGGTTTTTATTTTTGAAACATCAACCAGCATTTGATCCATTGTCACGCGGCCGAGCACGGGGCAGAGTTTGCCGCCCACTAAAACGTTCGCGTTGCCCGCCACGCTGCAAAGATAGCCATCACCATAACCCATCGTGAGCGTGGCCACGCGCATTTTTTGCGGCGCGACGAAGCTGCGGCCGTAGCTGAGCGGTGTGCCTTTGGCGATTTCTTTGACAAGGCTCACACGGCATTTCCACGCAAGCGCGGGGCGGAGGTTGCGTTTCATGGTTGCCGTTACGCGGCGCCGACCATGGGGCAGCACGCCATAAACGAGCAGGCCCGGCCGCGTGAGATTGTAAATAGAATCCGGCTCGTGCAGCAGCCCGGCGCTGTTGTTCATGTGAACGTAGTCAAAGTTGTGTCCGGCGGCGGCGAGTTGTTTCACCAACCGATTAAACTGGCCGCGTTGATGGCGTGAAAATGCGGCATCACTTTCCGCCGAGGCAAAATGCGAATAAAGACCGACGGCGTTGAGGTTATCCAAGCGGGCGATGGTTTCGATCAATTCGGCGGCGTGCTTGGGCGACACGCCAAGCCGCCCCATACCGGTATCAATTTTTATGTGGGCGTCAACGGTGCGCTTGAGTTTTTTTGCCGTACGCGAAAATCGGCGGGCCTCGTCGGCGGTAGACAGCGTGGGCATGACATTATCCTTCACCGCGCGCTCCACTTCATCCGGTAAACACGCGCCGAGCATTACAACCGGCCACCCGCGGCCCACCGCACGGATGTCGCGGGCCTCATTGAGATTCGCCACGCCAAAAATATCCGTGCCCGCTTGCATCAATAACGCGGCAATCTGGCGCAGCCCGTGCCCGTAGGCGTCGGCCTTGACCACGGTCAAGATGCTCCCACCCGCGCCCACGCGATGCCGTAGCCACGCGAGATTCCCGCGCAACGCGTTCAAATCTATCTCCGCCCAACATCGATGCCCAAAACTCACGTGCCACCTTTGCCGTTTCGACCGTTGAATTTCAAGCGAAGGTCGTTCACAGCACAAAACCATTGGCCAACCCACCATGTTATGGTACTTTTTGCATCCAATGAAGACCGCACTAGCTATCACCATCTTGGCCACCGCGAGCCTCTTTGCGGCGGATAAAGAAAAAGTTTTTTCAGGACTGCAGCCGGGTGAAAAGATCACCTCGTTTGAGGTGCAATCGCTAACCGCCCAAGGTCCTGGAGAGAAACGCGACCCCATCAAAGCTGCTGGCGAACGGCCGGTGGTGCTCGTGTTTCTACACGGGTTGGAGCGTTCAATGGCGCAGCTAATGCGCGTGATTGATATTTATGGCGGGGAACAAAGAGCCAAGTTCGAGACGGAATTTATTTTTCTCATCGATGATCCCATCCGCGGCGATCGCGATTTACCGCGTGTGGTGAAGTCATTGAGAACGCGCACGCGCGTGGGCTATTCGTTGGATGGTATCGAGGGTCCAGGAAATTATGGCCTCAACAAAGAATGCCTGATGACCCTGGTGCTTGCCAAAGGCGGCAAAGTGACGGCCAACTTCGCCCTCGTGCAGCCGGGCATTGCTGACGCGCCGGGCATTATCGCTGCAATGGCGAAACTGGCTGGCGACAAAAATCCGCCGGATGCAAGAAAACTTTTGGTATACAATAACCCAATCAACCGGCGACCGATGTATGTCCCGTTAGATTTGGAAAAGCTCGACACCAGCACCGACGCCGCCCGCAAAATAGCCATCCAAAAACTCATTGCCGAGGTGCGGAAATTGCGGGAGCAAAATTCTGCGAATCCACCTTCTAATACGCGTCCAAACAATCAGCTCCCCCCACGTCCATTGCCACGCCCCAATGCCGGGGGACCAAAGAAGCCCTTGCCCGGTGCCGTGCCCACTGATGCGCGAATGATCGGAATGCTTCGCCAATTCATCCAAAAAACAAACACCGATGCCGACGTGGACCGCGTGCTAGCGCAAATGAAAACCCGCGCCGGTGACGATGCTGATTTACTGCAACAGGCGTGCGACGGCCTCACTCGCGTCATCTCCGTAAGCTATGGCACGCCCTACGCGCAAAAGGCGGGCCGCGCCTTCATCGGTCGCCACTCGAAAAAATGAGAGAACGGCCAATGGTCCTCGCTTCGGGCTCGCAAGCTCATCCCTCCAAGGTGACGGGCTGGAGGGACGAGTTTGTGAGTCTGCGATTGCTCATTGTCGGAGCGTGTTTTCTGGCTGTCGTCGCCAACGCCGCCGATCGCCCGTGGCATTTTCCCACGGACATTTTGCCGCGCCTCACGCAAGCCGGTTGCAACGCCGGCAAATGCCACGGCGCAGCGACAGGACAGGGCGGCTTCAAACTAAGCCTTTTGGGCGATGACCCAGCCGCCGATCACGCCGCCATTACCCGCGAGCGGGGCGGTCGCCGCATTGATTTTTCCGCACCCGAGCGCAGTCTTTTCCTCCGCAAACCTTCGCGCGATCTCGATCACAAAGGCGGCCAAAAACTCCGTGCCCAATCGGCGGACTGGAAGACGGTGCGCGATTGGATCGCTGCCGGTGCGCCATTTGGTAAAACCGATTTGCGCGTGATGAAGCTGGTTGTCACACCCGCTGAGTTGCGCCATTCCGCGCAGTTAAAAGTCACCGCCCAATTCAGCGATGGCCAAACGCGAGACGTCACTGCGTTGGCGCTTTACACCACCCAAAACGACGCCGTGGCCACGGTGGGCAAAACCGGCCGCGTCACTATCGAACGCCCGGGCCTTGGTGCTATTATGATTCGCGCGGCGGGGCAAGTGACCGCTGCTCGCGTGGCGGTGCCGTTCGCGGCGGGATCGGAAAATGGCTTCCCCAAACCGCATAATTTCATTGATGAAAAAGTGTTTGCCGAATTACAGCGCATGCGCATTCCTGTTTCTCGGGAAGCGAGCGATGTGGTTTTTTTGCGGCGTGCCACGCTTGATTTGTCCGGGCGGCTGCCCGCTTCCGCCGAAGTACGCGCTTTCATTGAAAATCCAAACCGCGAAATACTCATAAACCGCCTCATCGGCAGCGAGGCGTTTGTGGATTTTTGGACGATGAAGTTTGCCGATCTGTTGCTCCTCAATTCAAAAAAACTGGGCACCGAACCCGCGCGCGCCTATCGCGATTGGCTTCGTGCTCAAATCAAACGCAACACGCCGATGGACCAAGTTGCCCGCGTACTGCTCACCGCTCGCGGGAATATCATCCAGAACGCTGCCGCCAATTTTCAGCGGCAGAAAACCGACCCGCGCGATATGGGCGAGTTCGTCAGCCAAACGCTGCTCGGCATTCGCGTCGCTTGTGCGCGTTGCCACAATCATCCTTTCGATCGCTGGTCGCAGGCGGACTATCATCAATTCGCCGCGTTCTTCGCCCGCACTCGCGTGAAGGGCGGCGAGTTGGTGCTCGTGGAACGCGGCGAAGTGCGGCATCCGCGCACGGAAAAAATGATGTCGCCCAGCCCGCTCGGTGCATTAAAAACGGCTAAAGCCGATGGCCTCGATTATCGTCCCGCGTTGGCCGATTGGTTGACGCGTCCGGATAATCCATTCTTTGCCCGTGCGATGGTCAATCGCGTTTGGCGCGAAATGATGGGGCGCGGCATCGTGGAGCCGGTGGATGACTTGCGCGTTTCCAATCCGCCGAGCAATCCTGCGTTGCTTGATGCGTTGGCCGCCAGTTTTGTGAAAAACAAATTCGATCTTCGCCGCCTCATCCGTGACATCGCCACCTCGCGCACTTATCAACTTTCCTCCCGCGCCATCGCCGCTAATCGCGCCGACACGCAACTTTTTTCGCACGCGTATCTCAAGCCGCTTCCCGCGCCGGTCAAGGTCGACGCCATTGCGCAAGCCACCGGTCAACCGGATGTTTACGCGGGACAACCCAAGGGCACGCGCGCGATGCAGTTGCTCGATGCCCAAGTGTCTTCGTACACGCTCGATGTCTTCGGCCGTTGCCCGCGCACCGACAACTGCGCTGACCCCACCCAATTCGGCGGTGGCCTTTCCTCTGCGTTACATTTAATCAACAATTCTGCGCTCAACAAAAAGCTGGCACCGGCGGTTGCCACACTTTTGAAAACCCACCGCACTCCAAACGCAATGTTGGATGAGCTGTTTTTGCGAACGCTTTCCCGTTTTCCAAATGCCAAAGAGCGCACGAAATGCCTCAAACACATCGCTGAAGTCAACGGGGCAAAAGAAGGTTGGCATGACCTGTTGTGGGCGCTGCTGAATACCCGCGAGTTTGGGTTTAACCATTGATGAAAACGAGCCATTCAATTACGCGCTGCGATGGCATTATTCGCCGGGATTTTTTGCAGCTTGGCATATTGTCCACAATCGGAATGAGCGTGGCGGATTTGTTGCGGTGGCAGGCTTTGGCGGCGAAACCTAAGAAGGAAACGTCGTGCATTCTCATTTGGCTTGATGGCGGGCCGTCGCATATTGATACGTTTGATCCAAAGCCGGTTGCACCGAAGGAAGTGCGCGGACCGTTTGGTGCGATTCCGACGGCCATCCCCGGCGTGCACCTCAGTGAGCATCTGCCGCTGACGGCGAAGGCGATGGGCGACATCGCGTTGGTGCGGTCGTTGACGCACGAGTTGGGCAATCACAACACGGGGCGGCATTATTTGATGACGGGGCATCGGCCAACACCGGTAGTCGCTTATCCGAGCCTCGGCAGTGTGCTGGCGAAGGAATCGGGTTTTGGCCGCGCGCTGCCGCCGTATGTCATTGTGCCGCAGGCGGTTGAGTATTCGCAGGCAGGTTATTTGCCGGGCGCGTATGGGCCGTTTGCGGTGGGCGGTGATCCGTCGAAACCGGACTTTCGCGTGCGCGATCTCAACGCGCCGGAGGGCGTGAGTATCGACGTGGAAGCGCGGCGGCGGAATGTGCTTACGGCGCTGGATGATTTTTCACGTGAGGTGGAGGAAGGCCCGGCGACTTTGGCGCGTGATGCGTTTTATGAACAGGCGTACAAACTGCTCGGCTCGCCAAAGGCTAAGTCGGCGTTTGATTTGAAAAAGGAATCCGGCGCGACGCGCAATCGTTACGGGCGGAAAAGCATCGGGCAAGGTTGTTTGCTGGCGCGGCGATTGGTGGAGGCGGGCACGCGATTTGTGACGGTCGTCGACCGCGGCTGGGACACGCATGTGGACATCGCGCGTAACTTGCCTGATGCGCGGTTTCGTGGCAGCGGTAAACTGCCTGCGTTGGATCGCGCGTACGCTGCGCTGCTCACCGACTTGCGCGAGCGGGGTTTGCTGGACAGCACATTGGTGGTGTTGATGGGCGAATTCGGTCGCACCCCGAAAATCAACAACCGCGCCGGACGCGATCACTGGCCGCGCGCGGGGTTTGTCAGCTTTGCCGGCGGCGGTGTGAAAGGCGGGCAAGTCATCGGCGCCACCGACGCCCACGGCGAAGTGCCGTCCGACACACCGGTGCGGCCAGAGGATGTGGCCCACAGTATGTTGAAACTTTTGGGTGTGGATCCGCACAAGGAATACATCGCGCCCGGCGGTCGACCGCTCAAGATTCTTGATAAAGGCAAAATGATTCCCGGCCTCGCGTGAAATTCTTTGTTTCATTATTTCTTGTGGCGTTCGCGCTGGAAGCCGCGCCGGTAACCGCTTTGCGGTTTTCGCCCGATGGTAATCATTTGCTCATCAGCCGTCCGCGCGTCATTGAGGTGCGTGCGCTGCAGGCGGATGCAAAGCCGCGGAAAATTCCCTGCGCGTTTGACAAAGTGATGGCGTTTGCATTCAGTGCCGATGGTAAAACGCTCGCGGTGGCGGGCGGCACACCGGGCGAGATTGGCGGTGTGCATTTGCTTGCCTGGCCATCCGGTCAAATGCGCGGCAAGTGGGATGTGTTTGAAGACGTGGCGACGTGTGTTGCGTTCGGATCTTCCGGGAAACTGGCGGCGGGCAGTGCGGATCATTCGGTGGTGATATTCGATCTGCGCCGCGAGGGCCGCGTGGTGATGCGGTTTGAGGGGCACACGAAAGCGACCCGTGGACTGGCCTTTGCGCCCGATGGTAAATCGCTTGTGAGTGTGAGTGCCGATCGCACGGTGAAATTGTGGGATGCGGTTACGAGTAAACTGGAGCATTCTTTTGGGAATCATCCTAGGCCGGTGCACGCAGTGGCATTTCGGCCCGGGGCGCGGCCGGCGTTTTGCGTGACGGCCAGTGACGACAATACCGTGCGTGTTTGGCAGCCGTCCATCGGCCGGATGGTCCGCATCGTGCGGGGGCACAGTGGGCCGGTTTTTGCGGTGGCGTTTTCGGCGGAGGGTCGCCGGATTTTTTCAGTGGGGAAGGAGGGCGTCGGGCGCATCATTGATGCAGACAGTGACAAAGTGTTGCATGAATGGAAGGCGCACGACGATTGGGTTTACGCGCTGGCGGTGGGGGCGGGAGGTAAACTGGCGACTGGCGATTGGGGGGGGGAAGTCAGGGTTTGGAGGATGAAAGGCGACCGGATTTTTAGGATGGATTGATCACAGATGGGCAGGATATCCAGGGTGGTTTTAATCCTGTGCTCGTGAATATCTGTGATCAATCAAGCTGCCTGGGCGGTGGGGCTTTGGTGAATTCGATGGGGCGGAGGTAGATCGGTTCGATGGTCTCGCCGGATTGGAAACCGGAGCGGTCGACGGCGAGTTGGGCGAGGATGGCGGCGTCGGGGAACAGAGATTGGCAGGAAGGGAACCCGGCGGCTTCGGAGCCGTGGGCTTCCAATTCGCAGGCGTCAACGACGCCGATGATTTGGAGCGGGGTGATTTCGGTTTGGGATTCTCCGGAAAGATTCCAAGTGGTGTGGTAGTACTCGTGGCGTTGGGCATCGATGATGAAATGAGTTTCGCCGCGTTGGCCATTGGCGCGGGCGGTGGCGGCGAGAACTTCAGTGCTGGAGATGGGGAGTAGGTTGACGGCTCGGGCGAGTTGCCAGCCTTGGGCGGTGGCGATGGCGGAGCGGATGCCGGTGTAGCTGCCGGGGCCGATGCTGAGGGCGAGGGTCTCGATGGCGGCGGGGCTGAGCTCGGCTTGTTTTAATGCTTCGTCGATGAACGCCAGTGGTGGTTTTTTTACGTCATCGGTATTCACGTGCGCGAGCACGACTTTGCCATCGGCGATGGCGACGCTGCGGCGGTTGCTGCTGAATTCAAGCGCAAGAATCTTCATACTCGATCTGGCGCTCGGTTTCGCCGGTTTGGGTGATGGTGACGTGGCGGTATTCCGCGGGGCGCGGGCCGGTCCAGCGATTGGCCCACTCGATGACGGTGATGCCTTCGGGCGCGAAGTAAGGCTCCAATCCGGCGGCAAGAATTTGCTCGTGGTTTTCCAGCCGATAAAAATCGAGGTGATGGAGTGGGAGTTTGCCTTCGTTGCTTTCGTATTCGCAAACGAGGGTGAAGGTTGGCGAAGTGACGGGCCCGGTGATGCCGAGGCCGCGGGCGATGCCTTTGACGAGTTGGGTTTTGCCCACGCCGAGATCGCCTTCGAGGCCAATGACCCAGCCGGCTTTGGCCTCCGCAGCCCACGCTTCGCCGAGGGCTTGGGTTTCCTCGGGGCTAGTTGAGATGGTCGTAGCCATGTAGGGAAAGAGTGCGCGCGCCTTTTTCATCGCGCAAGCTGATGCCGGGTGTGTTGGTGATTTTTCCGATGCAATGGAGTGGAGTGTCCGGAAATTGCGCCTTCCAGCCATCGAGCACGGCGACGGCGTTTTTTGCGGGGACTGTGAAGAGCAATTCGTAATCTTCGCCATCGGTGAGGGTGGCAAGCAGGGCGGTTTTGCTGGAAGGGTTTTCTTTTGCGCTTAATTTAGCAGCTCGGCTAATTGGAATGGCGGTTGAGCGCAGTTCGGCGCCGATGTGTTCATTTAGCAAATGCCGCAAATCAGTGGCGAGCCCATCACTCAGGTCAATCATCGCATGAACATCAACATTGGAAACCAGCCAATGGGCTTCGGGCAGTCGCGGTTGGAAGGTGAGGTGATGGTCGGCCAGTGATCCGCCCAGTTCGCCGCTTACGAAAATTGCATCGCCAATTTGGCTGCCAGTGCGGAGTACGGGATGTTCAACAGTGCCGATGAGGGAAATGGATAATGTGAGTTTAGGCAGTGTGGTGATCTCGCCGCCGACGATGTTAACGCCGTGCTGAAGGGCAAGTGATTTGAGGCCATTGTAAATTTGCATCAAATGTTCGGGGTCGTGATCCTCACAACGACCGAGAGTTACGAGTGCGTGGGTGGGGGTGCCGGCCATGGCGGCAATATCTGAGAGCGCGCGGGCGAGGGCTTTGCGGCCGATTTGTTCCGGGGGGGTGTCGCGTTCGAAATGGATGCCTTCGACGATGGCATCGGTTTTGAACAGCAGCGTTTGGTCGCCAAACTTCAGCACCGCGCAATCATCACCGGGGCCGGTGTGCACAGATCCATCGGCGGGCAATCCGGCGGTGAGTTTGGTGATGAGGTCGGTTTCGTTCATCGGGCGTTTTCCACGAGGGTGGGGGCCATTTTCAAAAAGGTAAAGTTGATGGCGTTGAACGTGGCGTGCATCACGATGGGCGCGATGATGGATCCCGATTTTTCATAAACCCACGCGAGGGCGAAGCCCATCACAAAGAGCGGAAGCATCAGCGCCACGGAACCGTGCACGAGCGCGAACAGTGCGGCGCTGGCGAACATTCCCGCGAGCGGGTAACCGGCGTGTTTGATGGTGTTGAACAAAATGCCGCGAAAGAGCAGCTCTTCCGCGATGGGCGCCATAATGACCACGCTGACGATTTGCAGGCCGACTTCGAGGGGATGCTCGGTGGCCATCACCATTTGCACGGCTTGTTGCACGACTGGTTCCTGACCCAGTTGCACCAGCACGGTTTGCGAAATGTAATGCAGCCCGAATGCGGGCAACATAAATCCCACCCCGAACAAGGCCGGCTCGAGCCACAGTCGAAATGCCGGTCGCCCAATCGGCCCGAAGGCCGTGCGCCAGCGGCTTTTGGTTTTGCGCAGTAAAAGAAACACCAGCACCACGATGCCGCATTGGAGGCAAATGAGGTTTACCAACAACAATCCGATTCGGTCGCGCAGTGTGCCGTGGAATTCCACGGTGATGGCGTCGCCTGTGTCAGGCTCGAGGATGAGTTGGTTGTGGGCTTGTTCATACCGGAATTTGCCATTGCCGCCCGCGGCTTCGTATGTGCCGCCTTCAAAAAATGTGAGCGTGGTTTTGTGGCCATCGATTTCGATGTGCTCCGGACCGATTGGCCCGTGAGGCATCAGCGCGCTGAAGGCCAGTTGGCCGATCAATACCACGAGAATCCATGTCAGCAATAATTGCAGCACGTCGGCGGGGGTCCATGGCACGCGGGGCGTCACGCGCGCACCCTAGAAAACCCACGGCATACTGACGAGTAAAAGGTTCGCATTGCCTCCGCGCCGCCGCCTCACTATATTCCGCGCCCTATGAGTGAAACTTACACCCGCCACGACGGCCGCGCGCACGATGCGCTGCGGTCCATTCAATTTCAAAATCACATTGCCCCGCACGCCACGGGCTCTACGCTGATCGAGTGGGGCGACACCCGCGTGATTTGCGGTGTGAGCATTGAGGAAAGCGTCCCGCGCTGGATGCAGGCACAAGGCGTGGAAGGCGGCTGGATCACGGCCGAGTATTCGATGCTGCCATACTCCACGCTGGATCGCAAACGCCGCGACATCAACAAAGGCAAGCTCGATGGGCGATCCACCGAAATCCAACGCCTCATCGGCCGTTCACTGCGGGCGGCACTCGATTTGAAAAAACTTGGCCCGCGCACCATTTGGATTGATTGCGACGTCCTTCAAGCCGATGGCGGCACGCGCACCGCCGCCATCACTGGCAGCTTTGTGGCGCTCAGTTTAGCGATCAACAAACTCGTGAACGAAGGTGTTATATTGGAATACCCCATCCCGCATCCCGTCGCCGCGGTAAGCGTCGGCGTGGTGGAAGGCGAGCCGCTGCTCGATCTCTGCTACGTGGAAGACGCTGCCGCTGATGTGGACATGAACCTCGTGATGACCGGCTCCGGCGAATACATCGAGGTGCAAGGCAGCGGTGAGGAAGCCACCTTTTCCGGCGATCAATTAACTGCGATGCTCGCCCACGGAAAAAAAGGCGTGGACGAACTCGTGCGACTCCAAAAAGCCGCCATCGATGCAGCTTAGATGAAAACCGCCTTCAGGCAAGTTGCCCTCGCCACCACGCCCGAAGCCGAAGCTGCGGTGGGGGAAATGATGCACGCGGTGTTCGGCTTTGCGCCCTCGGTGTTTACCCATCCCGAAATGCGCGTGCCGGTAGTGTCGGTTTATTTGGATGAGAAAAAGTCCATCACCGCCGTCCAACGCCAAACCATCGCCGAAGGAATGGCGCGGATTGAAGAATGCGGCTTGGCGACTGGCGATTGGAAATTGGAAGTCAAACCCCTCCGCCGCGAGGATTGGGTGGATTCGTGGAAACGCCATTTCCAACCCATCCGCATTGGTGAAAAACTTTTGGTGCGGCCGAGCTGGCGCAAAGACAAAGCTGTAAAAGGGCAAGCGGTGGTAGTGCTCGATCCCGGCCTCAGCTTTGGTACGGGCCAGCACGCGACTACGAAATATTGCCTGCGCCAACTCGTCGCCCAACGACGAAGTGGCGCGCAAAGTTTACTCGATGTGGGCACCGGCAGCGGCATCCTCGCCATCGCCGGGGTGAAACTCGGCTATCGGCCGGTGCGCGCCATTGACTTTGATTCCGAAGCCGTCCGTGTCGCGCGCGCCAACGCAAAGCGCAATCGCGTGACACGGCACCTCGAACCAAAGGTGGGCGATGTCACAAAACTTTCTTCCCGCGCGCGGGTAAAATACGATGTGGTGTGCGCAAATTTGTATTACGATTTGCTGGCTGCCAACGCCCCTCGGCTCATCGCGCGCGTGAAACCCGATGGCGTGCTGGTATTGGCAGGGGTTTTAGAAACGCAATTCGCCGAAGTGCAAGCCGCCGTGGAAGGGCAGGGGATGGTGCTCAAAAAAACCACGCGCCAAGGTGAGTGGCGGTCGGGTGTGTTCGTTCACGCCGCCTGACAATCCGGGCAAACTCCGAAGAATTCTAACCGGTGCGATACACTGCTAAAGCCGTGTTGTTGGGCGATGCGTTGCTCAAGGTTGCCGCGAAAACATTCGCCGATTTCGACAACTGTGCTGCACTCACGGCAGACGAGATGATGATGATGGCCGTCGTCGTTTTGGCCGAGGAGTTCGAAGCGCGCAGTGCCGTCGCCAAAATCGAATCGTTTTACCATCGCCATTTCTTCCAGCAAACGCAGGGAGCGATAAACGGTGGCGAGATCGCAATCGAGTTGGGCGTGGATTTCTCGTGCGGTTAAGGGATGCTCTTCGCGACGTAACACATCCAAAATCACCTGACGCGGCCCGGTGATGCGGCGATCCCGCTGGCGGAGGCGCGCAGTGAGGTCGGCGAGGTTTTGCCGTGGATGAGTATGGCCGGCCATTAGTGGGCGTGGGAATGGAGCGGCAACAAAACACCAAGCGCGGCGATGCCTGCGCCGAGCGCGATTGCGGCGCCCTTTTGGAGGTTGTACTGATGATCCTCGCTGCTCTCGAAAAGGATTGTGGTGGCGACGTGCATAAAAATGCCGATCACCACTGCGAGCAGTTGCGGTGTGTACGGCGCTAAAGCGGGAAAGGAACCAATGGTCGCGCCGATGGGGGCCATTACGCAGAAAATGAGGAGGCAAACGTAGGCACGTTTTTTGGCCTTGCCGTTGTGGAGCAACATACTGAAGAGCACGATGCTGACGGGGAATTTGTGGATGGCAATTGCGACGAGCAATTGCGAGCCGTGGGTGTGGCCGAGTGGCATCGCTTCCAGAAAGGCGTGGAGGCACAGGCCGATCATCACGGCGATCGGAGCCGTGCCATGATGATGATGATGCGAGTGGCCGTGTTCGATGCCTCCCGAAAAATTATCGAGCACCACTTGCAGGAAAAACCCAAGCAGGATGAATGCACCCAAAGAGAGTGCGGCATCGCCGGTTTTTCCTGAGAACACTTCCGGCAATAAATGCAAGCAAGTGAGGGCCATCAAATACGCGCCGGTGAACGCGGTGACGAGCTTGACGCGACGGGGTTCGCCGAGCTTGAGTTTGAGCACGGCGACCATTCCGGCAAGCACCGACACGATGAGAATCAGATAAACCACGATTATTAACTGCAAATCATTTGCAATAAGGGGGCAGGAAAAAGGCCCGTCGGCGCGGGGCCAAGGGGCCGGTGAAATTATTTCATCAACAGCATTTGCCGGGCGCGCTTGATAGAGCGGGTGAGGCGACGCTGATAGGGCGCGGGGAGGCCGGTGTATTTTCGGGGCAGGATGCGGCCTTGATCGGTGACGTACTTGCGCAGGAGCTCGACGTTTTTGGGGTCGAGATCCACGAGGTTAAGATCCACCTCGGGTTTGGGGCGAGGGGTGCGGCGTTCGCTGCTGCTGTTGCGTTTGTCGGATTTGTTGTTTTTGCGTGGCATAAATTTATTTGATTTCGCGGTGCACAGTGTGACGCCGCAGGTGGGGGTTGTATTTCTTTTTCTCCACGCGCTCGGTTTGGAGTTTTTTGTTGCGGGAGGACATATAGCGGGAGACGGGTTTGCCTTCAGCTTTGGCTTCGGTGCATTCGAGGGTGATGATTTCGCGTGGCATAGTTTACTTTTTTGATTTTGCGGTTTTGGCCGACTTTGCTTTTTTCGCGGGCCTTGGTTTGCTGCCTACTTCGTCGGGTGTGGTAATGGTGTTGGTGCCGGCGCCGTCGATGGTGCCGAGGCTGCCGAGTTTGCGTTGGCGCACGGCGCCATGTTTTTCCAGTTGCGCCTGGGAGTCGACAGTGTAACGGGCCCACGGGATGGCGTTGAGGCGGCCCTTGGGAATGACTTTGCCGGAGATTTCGCAGGTGCCGTAGGTTTTGCGTTCGATGCGTTTGAGGGCTTCCTCGATTTCATAGACGGCGTCTTGATCGTATGAGAGGAGGCTGAGCGCGGAGTCGCGGTCAAAATTATCGGTGCCGGAGTCGGCCATATGCATGGAGTATCCGGACATTTCCTCGGCGGATTCTTTTTTGATGTCGCCCATTTGGTGGAGCAGATGGTCGCGGAGATCCATGAGGACATCGTAATATTTTTTCCACTCGGCTTTGATTTTCACGCCGTCCATCGGGCGGTAAGCGGAGTTGGATTGTTTGGGCGCGGGTTTGAAGCCAAGAATGGCGGCTGCATTGGCGAGCGGAGCCTTTTGGCCCTTTCTTTTTGCGGCCTTTTTGGGTGTGGCTTTTTTGGCCGGTTTAGCAGCGGCTTTCTTCGGGGCGGCCTTTTTTACAGCTTTTTTAGCCGTTTTCTTGGCTGATTTTTTGGGGGCGCTCATCGTTCTCTGTCGGTTTTTACGGTGTTTCCCGCAAAAGGGTTGGGGAAGATAGCAAACGACGCTCAAATTTCCACAAAAAAGTGCGCTTTTTTATGATTAGCTAAAACGCCCTAAAATCAGCCTTTTTCGATGCAGGCGTAGGCGTTGTGGTTGTGGATGCTTTCGAAATTCTCGGCTTCGACCTTGTACCAAGTGACGTGGGCAAGCGCATTGAGGTGGGTGGCCACGTTGCGGACGAGGTCTTCCACGAACACGGGGTTGGCGTAGGCTTGCTCGGTGACGTGTTTTTCGTCGGGCCGTTTGAGGAGCGAATAGAGTTCGCAACTGGCAGATTGCTCCACGAGCGCGATGACGTCTTCGATCCACACGGTTTCATCCGAGCGCAACTGGACGGTGACTTGGCCGCGTTGATTGTGGGCACCATCGGCGCTGATGGCTTTGGAGCAGGGGCAAAGGGTTGTGACGTGGGTGCGGACCTCGAGCACGAAATCAATTTCATCGCCATTGGCGGTGGCATCGAAGCGGGCCTGATAATCCATGAGGCCGGTTTGGCCGGTGACGGGTGCGGCTTTTTCAAGGAAGAATGGGAAATCCATTTCGAGATGCGCCGTTTGTGAATCGAGGCGCTGTTGCATGGCGCGGAGAATGTCGGGAATGTTTTCCACGTGGACGACGTTGCCGTGGGCGTTGAGCACTTCGATGAAGCGGCTCATATGCGTGCCTTTGAAATGATGCGGCAAATCCACAAACATACCGATGGTGGCGATGGTGTCCTGATGGGCCTTGGCTTTATCGCGGATGCGAATGGGGAAGCGGAGGTCGCGCACACCGACTTTATCGATACGCAGTTCGCGGTGGTCGGGCTGCTGCTGGATGTCGGTCAGTGGTTTTTGATTGTCCGTTTTCATTGCGGGCGGGGAGCGTAGCACGGATAGCGCGGATGGCAAATGACTTTCCCATTGCGGCGAGTTGGCTATGCTCGGCGAATGAAATCTATTTTAGCTTTGTTAATCACCGCGGGTACATTGGTGGCGGCGGACACATTCACTGTAGCGAGCTTTAACGTGGAGAATTATTTCCTGCGCCCTTTCGGTACGCGCAAGGCGAAGCCGGCGGCATCGCGGGTGAAGGTGGTTGAGGCGATTTTGAAAATCCAACCCGATGTTTTGGCGTTGCAGGAAATCGGGAGACGCGCGGCGCTGGATGAATTGATGGCGAGCTTGAAGGCGAAGGGATTGAATTTTCCGCATCTGGAATGGGTGCAGGGGCCGGATCCGGCGATTCATTTGGTGGTGCTCAGCCGGTTTCCCATCGAGAATCGCAAGACGCATTCGAAGGTGCCGTATTTGCTTGATCGCCAGCGGTTTGAGGTGTCGCGTGGGTTTGGCGAGGTGACGATTCGGGTGAATGCGAATTACAAATTTACGCTGCTCAACGCACATCTGAAATCCAAACGGCCCGTGCCGAGGGCGAGCGAGGCCGAAATGCGGCTGAGTGAAGCCCGCGAATTGCGGCGCATCATCGAGGCGCGCCTAAGTGCAAATCCAAACGCAAATTTGTTGGTGGTGGGTGATCTAAATGATTATCCCAACCGCCTGCCGATTCGCACGTTGCTTGGCAGCAAAGCACCGAAGTTGGTGGACCTCCGCCCCTTCGAGCGAAATGGCGATCGTGCGCCGCATCCAACGAACAGTAAATTTATCCCGCGCCGCGTGGGGTGGACTTCGTTTTTTTGGAAGGAGGACAGTTACAGTCGATTTGACTATTTAATTGCGAGCGCGGGCTTGGAGCGCGAGTTGCACCGCGCGGGCACGTATGTGCACGCGATGGCAGATTGGGGTTTGGCTTCCGATCATCGGCCGGTGGTGGCGGAGTTTTTTGCGGAGGAAAAATGAGCGGGTGAGCTATTCCGAAGACATACGCGGAGAGGCTTTGAGCGAATAGTTGAGTGAAAGCTGGACTTCATCGTTGCGGCGGCCGGTGTCAGTCACAAAACGCAGGTCCACAAAAAATGTCCAGCTGCGCATGTCGTGGTGGAAGGTGTAGCTGTGTTGCGAGAGTTGGCCTTTGACGGCGTCGTAATATTGCCGCGTGGCGAAAGACCAATCTTCGTTGAAGCGATAGGCCGCGCCGGTGTAGAGCGCGCTGGTGCGGTCGGCGCTGGAGGTGCTGGGATGTGCGAGGTAATAATAGTGACCGAGGTTGAGGCGCCAGTTGTCATCGGGGGTAAAGTTTACGCTGTTGTTCATCAAGCGCCACACTGAGTTGTCGAGGTCGTAGCGTTGGTTGGATTGCAGTTCGATCCAGTTGCGGGGGCGGAAGCGCAAATCGGAGAAGGCATCGGCGAAGGTGTTTTGGCTGGAGTTGGGATCGAGCCGCCAATCGGTGTAGAGATTCCAGTCGATGAGTTCATCGATCGCGCGTGTTTGTTCTTCGCCAATGCGTGCGCCGCGGCGGGTTTGCCAAATATTACGCAGGCCAAGGCGCACGGCGTTTTGGCTGTCGATGTTGTCGATGGCGTTGTAGTCGGGCATTTCAAAGGGGAGCAGATTGGGTGAGGTGATTTCGCTGTCCAGCTTATCCAATTCGCCCGGCGTGCGGTTGGGGCGCGGGATGAATACGTAATTGATGGAAGGCTTAACGATGTGGCGCAGGCCGTTGACATCCAGAAGTTTGTTCTGCACATCGGGCATCTGCTTGGAGAATTTGGTGGAAAGCTCCACGCCGGTGTTGAACACATAACGCTCGCTGCTGGCGGTGGATTTGCCGCGGCCTTCGGTGGCACCGTAGTGCGTGAGGCGCCCGCCGATGCGAGGGGTGACGTTAAGCCAGCCGTTGTAGGTTTTGGGCATGTAAATCTGGTGGAGCGTGTCCAGCCGCATCATGCCGTAGTCGTCGGTGCTGCTGTTGGCGTAGCGGCGGTTGAGATAGGCCAGCGAACTTTCGGTGTCGTAATAAAGCGGGGTGTCACCCAGGCGATGACGCGTGCCGCTCAGGCGCAAATCGGGCAGGCGTTGCACGGTTTCGTAAAAATCATTCACCCGTGGCTGCATCAATAGATTGAGTTCGTAGTTCGACCATTTTTTGTCCAGCTCGAGAAATGAATTGGGCTGCACGTTGTTGCGATACGATTCCTCGAAGAAATCGCGCCGCATATATTCGTCCGATTCCAAATTAAAGTTGGCCGTGGCGGTGAAGCCGTTGGTGGTGCTCAGCCGATGCTGCCATTGGGCGAGGTCGCGTTCGCGATCGATGGTTCGGTTGAGTGAATCGGTTAGCGGATCATCATCCCACGCCCGGTAGAGCGAGAGTCGGCCTTCGCCGCCGCGGCCGAGGTCGTAATTGAAATCCGGCCCCATGGCGAAGCCGCGTTGCGAGCGGTAGTCGAAATGAAATTCGCCGCCGAAGGTATCGCTCGTGGGCAGTCGCAATGAACTGAGCAGGTAACTGCCCCATTCGCTCTTGATGCCCGGTTCGAAGTGCATATTCCATTGGTGGCGTTTGAGGCTGCGTTTGTAATACGGCAAATACATCACCGGCAGTTTGCCGAAGTGCAGCGAGGCGTTCCGGAAGATGATGTGCTCGCCGGGTATGATTTCCACTTCCTTCGCCTTGATCACCATTGTAGGCTTCGCCACATCGTCGGTGGTGAAGGTGGCGTTCTTGGCGGTGTAAACTTTGTTGGTGGTATTGCCGGTCAGGTTTTCTCCGTGCATAAAAAACTCAAGATTGCCCGTGCGGAATTGGGCTGACTTAATATTGCGCGTTTTAAAATCGTATTCCATCTGTTCCGCTTTCCAAATGTTTCCGTCGCGCCGTAACACCACATTGCCTGTGGCGGTCATTTGTTCGGTGAGATGGTTGAAGGAGCCGGTGTCGGTAGTAACCTCAGCGGCATCCGGTTGGTCTTGGTGGTAAATGACCCGGATCCGTCCCGTGCCGGTGGTGACCCCGGACGTCGCATCATATGCAATATCCGCATTCGGCCCCACGAGCACGATTTTGGTTTTGGTCGGAATCAAGCCGTCTTGAGCCATCAATCCATTCCCGAAGAATAGAACCCCCGCGAACATCAGGTAAATCAGTTGCCTCCTCATCAGCACGCGCAGTGGAGCAAAACCCCGCCCTCAAGCCAACCCCGACTTATCCCCAGCGTCTGGGCCCGTTCATTTAGCAAACTAGTTTTAGGTGGCACAGTTGACATCGGTATCTCCCGCGAATAGTTTTTTGGCTGAACACGTCGCACCATTCAATGAAACACATTTTTCGTCTCCTCGCTTTTTTCACTCCCGCAATTCTTTTTGCCGCCGCGCCGAAGGATATTCCACAGCAGAAAGAAGGTGACTGGGTGGACGCGCGCTATGCGAAAGTGAAATTCGGCCCATTCGTCAGCGGCCACATCGCCACGCCGAAGGGCAGCACGCACAAGGGCATCGCCATTCGCGTGGGCGAAAAGGGCGAGGGCACGATGGTGTTCGACACCGACCTCTGCACCTGGCGCGCCGGCTGGACCGGCGGCTTCCTCAAGACCGATCCCGCCCGTTATGGCTTGATTCGCGCCCTCAAGCCCGACGGCCAAATCCTCTTCGCCAATCCACCCACCCCCGGCGTGGCCGATGCGAAGGGCTCTTTCACCGACCCGCGCCAACCGCGCAGTGGCCCGCTGCCGAGAGACTCGCTGCGTTACAAGGGGCTGCATGTGAACGGCAATCGAGTGGTGCTCCGGTACAATGCAAGTGGAACCGAGATCCACGATTCGCCATGGGCACGCACCATGCAGGGCGCCACGCACTTTTCGCGGATTCTGCTGATCGGCCCACATAAGCAGCCGTTGGTGTTGAAAATCTGTTCCTTGCCAGGCGCGGGCAATTCGGTTTTGTACGGTGTCACAGGCGCGGCTGAACTGAAGACTGTTCCATTGGGAAAGAAAGATGCCGAGTTGAGATTGCATGTGCCGCCGAGCGCGGAAAATGTTCAGGTGAAGGTAGACTTTTGGATGGGGCCGAAAGCGGATTCCGGAAAATTGCAAAAGGCGTTCGAGAAGGATGCGGGTGATTTGATGAAGCTCACCAAACCCGGCCCGAGCCGATGGGGGGAGCCCATTGTCACCCAAGGCATTGTCGACCAGCGCAAGACGGCGTTTGCCATTGATACGATTACGGTGCCTTACCAGAACCGTTTCAATGCGCTGTTCTTCACAGCGGGGCAAGGCTTCACCAGCAACGGCGATTGTTACGTGGCCACGGCGCACGGGGATGTTTGGAAGGTGACGGGGATTGATGCGGAGCTCAAGGCGGTGAAGTGGCATCGGTTTGCCACGGGGCTTTATCAGCCGTTGGGGTTGCGGGTGGTGAAGGATAAAATCTACGTGCTGGGGCGCGACCAAATCACGCGGCTGCATGACCAGAACAACGACGGAGAGGCGGATTTTTATGAGGCGTTTAATAATGACCTCATGATTGGCGGTGGCGGGCATTCGTATGCCACGTGTCTGGAGACCGATCCGGCGGGCAATTTTTATTTCATCCGCTGCGCCGAAGGCACGCCGCACGGGGGGGTGCTTTTAAAAGTGTCAGCCGATGGCGGCAAAATGGAAGTGGTTGCCACGGGCTTTCGCAATCCGAACGGCCTCGGCGTGGGGCCCAATGGCGTCATCACCGCTGCCGATCAACAAGGCACGTGGGTGCCCGAGACGCGGCTGGACGTCATCAAGCCCGGCGGCTTCTACGGCTTCATGCCCATGCACAAACGCAAGGTGGCACCGAAAACCTACGACCCGCCGCTGATGTGGATTCCCCGCGTACTGGACAACTCCGCCGGCGGCCAAGTGTGGGTGCCGAAAAACCAATGGGGCCCGCTCGGCGGTGAGCTGCTGCACTTCTCCTACGGACGCTGCACGATGATGCACATCCTCCGCGATGGCGCCAATGGCGGCGCGGTGCCGTTACCCGGACGCTTCCTTTCCGGCGCGTGTCGCGGGCGCTTCAATCCGAAGGATGGCCACCTGTACGTCACCGGCTTGCTCGGCTGGCAAACCTCCGCCATCCGCGACGGCTGCCTCCAGCGCGTGCGTTTCACCGGCGAAGCATTGCGCCAACCCATCGGAATGAAAATTCACGCCAACGGCATCCGCCTCACTTTCAGCACCGCGCTCGACCAGAAAATTGCTGAGGACATTGACAGCTGGGCCGCCGAGCAATGGAACTACAAATGGACGGCCGCCTACGGCTCCAAAGATTGGTCCGTGAACGACCCCGCCAAACAAGGCCGCGATGCCGTAACCATCCAATCCGCCAAACTCCTCCCCGACGGCAAAAGCGTTTTCCTGCAAATCGCCAAAGTCCAACCCGTCCACTCAATGGCCATCCGCTATAACCTCGACACCGCAAAGGGCAAAATCTTCAAAGGCACGTATTACTTGACCGTGAACGAAGTGGGGAAGCCATTTGTGAAATAATTTTTTGAACCGCCAAGACACAAGGACGCCAAGATTTTCTGTCATTGGTTTCCCTTGGCGTTTTTGCGCCAATGTAGCTCTGGTCGGTGACCCGGGCTACAATCCCCGTAAGGGGTGAATTAAATCTCCTTTCCAAATCCGCTCGCCGGTCTACACTGTTCCGATGCGATGGCTGGTTTTCATTTTGGTGATCGGAAGCGCGGGCGCGGCGGATGCGCCGCGGGTGGGGAAGTTTACCCTCAAAAATGGCGACCGCATCGATATCACGATGCACGGCTACACGCTGGCGGGGGGCTTCAGCTTCAGCCACGCGGACATCACCGGCAAGCTCCGCATTAAGGCCGACGCGCTGCGGCAGGTGGACCTCAACCCCGCACCCACTCCCGCTGCCGCCCGTCGTCACGGCGCGTTGGTGCATCTTTTTAATGGCGATGAATTGGCCGGCGACATTATCAAACTAACCGAGGAATCCCTCGAATTTGATACGTGGTACGCCGGTAAACTTTCCATCCCGCGCGCGGAGGTGCAATGGCTCGTGCCCGGTACCGGCGCCGTGGTGTTCGACGGCCCCAAATCCCTCAACGGCTGGGGAGCGGCCATCATCGGCGTGCTGCTCGGCGATGATGGCGACGACGGCGTCGAAGGCATCACTATCCAAGACGTGTTTGCCGACAGCCCCGCGTCCAAGGCCGGTTTGAAAATCGGCGACATCATCACCCACATCAACGGCAAGGCGTACATCAAAAAAGAACGGATGATCGCATTCGTCAAAGGCCAAAAAGTGGGCGACAAATTGAAGGTGAATTTATTGCGCGGTGAAAATGAAATTGTGAAAGTAGAAGTCACCCTCGGCTCCTTGCATTGGGAATTTGATAACGGCTCTTTGATTAGCAAAGGCACCGGCTACGTCATCGGTAAAGAACTCAACTGGCCGTCGATGGCCAGTGTGGATTTCGACCTCGAATGGGACCGCGACATCGCGATGGACGTGATGCTCTGCACCGACCGCCTCCACAGCGTGAGCTTTCAAAATGCCTACCTCCTGCGCCTCAACGGCGGCCCGAGCTATCTCTACCGTCACTCCAGCGCCGGCGAAGGCGACCTCAGCACCACCAGCCTCGGCAGCGGCAATCCCGCTTGGGGCTCCGCGCGAAAGGCCCACGTTTCCATCCGCGTGGACCGCCGCACCGCCACCATCGCGCTGCTCGTCAACGATCGTCTCGTGCGCAAATGGGTGGACAAAGCCGGGTTCGCCGGCAAAGGCAAAGTGCTTCAGTTCAACCCCCAAACCGATTCCCGAATGGCCATCCACAACCTGCGCCTCAGCGAATGGAACGGCCGTCTCCCCAAGGCCGGCGGACCGCCTGCTGCCCAAGCTGGCGTAAAGGATAACATTCAGTTTCACAAAGGAGACGCTCTCACCGGCCAAATCATCGGCGTCGCCAACGGCAAACTCACCCTTAAAACCGACTTTGCTGACCTCGCGATCCCCCTCCAAAAAATCGCCAACATCTCCTTCGCTAAAGCTGCGCCCGCTTCGGCATTGAACGCCTCGGTTCTCAATTTGGGCAAAACGGGGAAATTTTATGCTAACCTTCTCGAATGGTCTCCCAATGGCGTGCGGGTAGATTCACCGGTGCTCGGCGAATTGAAGCTGGTCCCTTCGATTATCAATTCCGTGCAGTTCAAGTAATTTGTTATTGAACCGCCAAGATCAAAGGCGCGTAGGCCAATGTAGCCCGGGCCCCGGCTCACCGAGCCGGGCTACAGAACCCATCCGCTACCTCCCGCGACAATTTCTCCAACCGCCGTGCCGCATCCGTTTCGGCCTCGGCGGTTGTGGTGAAATCGGTCAATGCGCGGCACTCATCTAAATAATCCGCAAGGGCAGGGCGATCTTCCACTTGCCCCGCCAAGCCGAGGCATCGGCAACCATTGGCCCGCGCGCGCTTTGCCAGTTCGCCCACGCCTTTGCCCATCACCGATTGCCGATCCATCGCGCCCTCGCCGGTGATCACTACATCCGCCGCGCGCAGCAAAGTCTCCAACCCAACCGCCTCCGCAAAAATTTCAAACCCCGACCGAATCGTCGCGCCCGCAAAACAATGCAACCCAAACCCTAACCCGCCCGCCGCTCCCGCGCCCGGCAAGCCCGCCGCATCCTCCCCCGTCTGCGATTCCCAAACCGCCGCCAACCGCCCCAACGCCGCCTCGGCTTTGGGAATGTCTTCCTTTCGCAAACCTTTTTGCGGTCCGAAAATTTGTGTACACCCAGTCGGCCCGAGCAATGGATTTTGCACATCCACGGCCACGATTGATTCTCCGGTGAATTTAGATTTGGGCGGATGAATTTTTTTGAGGTTCACCAAATCAATCCAACCGAGAATGGGCCTGCCTTGATCATCTTCAAACCCCCATCCCAATTCCCGCGCCATCCCAAATCCGCCGTCGTTCGTGGCGCTCCCCCCAATTCCGATAATGTGCTGCCGACAACCGGTAAACTGTTCGTTGCGCAACACAATCCCAAGCCCGCACGAATTCAGATTAATTGGCCGCCGTTTCTCAGCCGCCAACATCGTTAAACCAATGATATTGGCTGATTCAACAATTGCCGTGCCCGATTCACGAACCACCCAACACGGCGCGACCGTCGGCGCGTGATCCGCATCTTCTGTTTCGATCGAAAGCGAACCCGCTCCAGTCGCCTCCGCCATCAATTCCCCAAACCCATCGCCTCCATCGCTGATGGGCAGTTGCGTGAGTGTGTCTTCCGGCCGCGCTGACTTCCATCCGATTGCGATTGCCTTCGCGGCCTGCGTGGCGGTAAGCGTGCCTTTAAATTTATCAGGTGCGATGAGAATGGAGAGAGTCAAGGAGGGAGAGTAAACGAGAAAGGCCCAATGCCCAAGCTCCAAGGAATGCCCAAGACGCAAACCCCAAAATCGACCGGCGGACATTGGTCATTGGAATTTGGGATTTCCTTGGTTATTGGAAGTTGGTCATTGGGCCTTCATTTTGAGCCTTGAAACTTGAGCCTTCCCACCCCATCCTCCTCGCACCTATGGACAAACCAAACATCACTTGTTATCTCAAGCCCAGTTGCGGCTGGAGCGAAGGCGTACGGTCGGTGCTGCGCAAATACGACCTCACTTGGGACGAAAAAGACGTGGTCAACAATCCCGAGCATCGCGCCGAAATGATCGAGCGCAGCGGCCAAATGCTGCAACCGTGCGTGGAGGTGAATGGCAATATGCTGGCTGATGTCAGCGGCGACGAAGTGGAAGCATGGCTGCTGGCCAACAACGTCGTCGGCACCACCACCACCGAAGCCGATGCGCCCACCGATCAGCCGTGTGCCCATGAGATGCCCGGGGCGGGAGCACCCCAGTCGATGCAATTCAAGAATTAGCACCGGCAATACTTTGCAACGGGCCGGTTCGCCGGCCCGTTTTTTTATCGCGTGAAAACCATTAGCAACCCCGCTGCGATGCAACGCCAAGCCCAACGGTGGCAGCGCGATGGCGCGCGCATTGCCCTTGTGCCCACGATGGGCGCACTGCACGCGGGACACGCAAGCCTCATCCGCCGCGCGCGCAAGGCCGCTGGCAAAAAGGGAATCGTGGTCGTCAGCATTTACGTGAACCCCACGCAGTTTAACGACTCCAAGGATTTGCACGCCTACCCGCGGCCGATGGCAGTGGATAAAAAAATCTGCCGCGCCGAAGGCGTGGACGTGGTGTTCGTGCCCAAGTCGCTTTACGAAAGAAACGCCAGCACGATGATTGACGAAACCGCCGTGTCGCTTGGGATGGAAGGCGAAACACGGCCGGGGCACTTTCGCGGCGTGGGCACGGTGGTGGTTAAGCTCTGCAATTTGGTGCAACCGACCGCTGCCATCTTTGGCGAAAAAGATTGGCAGCAAGCCGCACTCATCCGCCGCGTGACGCGCGACCTGAATTTACCCGCGCGCATCATCATGGTTCCCACTGTGCGTGAAGCCGATGGATTGGCGTGCAGTTCGCGCAACGTGCACTTAAGTAAAATCGAGCGTCAACAAGCCGCAGTGTTGTGGCAAGCGATTGGTTTGGCACGCGCCGCCATTCGCAAAGGAAACTTGCGCGGATTGAAACGGCGATTAATACTGTTCATCGAACAACACCCCGCTACGCAAGTGGATTACGTGGAGTTTTTTGATGAAGCAACAATGCATCCCGCGAAGCCCAAAAAAGGCGTCCGCCTCGCACTGGCCGTGTTCATTGGCAAAACGCGTTTGATTGATAACGCGCGCTTGTAAACGTGCTGTTGGCAGCACTATGAAAAATTTTGACTACATCGTAATCGGCAGCGGCATCGCGGGGTTGACCTTTGCTCTGAAGGTGGCGCCGCACGGGCGGGTGGCGATCATCACCAAAAAAAATCTCACCGAAGCCAACACGCAATACGCGCAAGGCGGCATCGCGGCGGTCACTAAATCCACAGACACGTTTGATTTGCACATCGCCGACACGCTGCGCGCGGGCGCGGGGCTTTGCCGGGAGGAAATTGTGCGCGCGGTGGTGGAGGACGGGCCGGAACGCATCGAGGAATTGGTCGCGCTTGGGATGGAATTCACGCGCGGCGAAAGCATTTCCGCCGATGGCGAGCGGTTTTATTCGTTGGGCAAAGAAGGCGGCCACTCCAAGCGGCGCGTGTTGCACGCGAAAGATGCCACCGGCCGCGAGGTGATGCGCGCGCTGCTTTCGGCCATCGAGCGTTCGCCAAATGTTTCAGTGTTTGAAGATCATTTTGCGATTGATTTGATCACGACCGGAAAACTGGAAGTGGGTGGCAAAGATCGCTGCCTCGGCGCGTATGTGCTCAATCGCAATTCCGGCGAAGTGGACACCTTTAGCGCGCCGCACACGCTTTTGGCCACGGGCGGTTGCGGCAAAGTTTATCTCTACACCACCAACCCCGACATCGCCACGGGCGACGGTGTGGCGATGGCGTATCGCGCAGGTGTGCCGGTTGCCAATATGGAGTTCACGCAATTCCATCCGACTTGCCTGTTTCATCCGAAAGCAAAATCATTTCTCGTGAGCGAAGCCCTACGCGGCGAGGGCGCGGTGTTGAAGGATTTGGATGGGCGGGAATTTATGAACGCCGCGCATCCGATGGCCAGCCTCGCCCCGCGCGACATCGTGGCGCGTGCGATTGACAGCGAAATGAAACGGACTGGTGCCGAGCATATGCTGCTGGATATTACGCATAAACCCGCCCCGTTCATCATCGACCGTTTCCCAAACATCTATCGTACGTGCCAAGCCTTCGGCGTGGACATCACCAAAGACGGCATCCCCGTGGTGCCCGCCGCGCACTATCAATGCGGCGGCGTGGTCGCCGGAGTCGATGGCCAAACCGAATTGCCCGGACTGCTCGCCGTGGGCGAAGTGGCCTGCACCGGTTTGCATGGCGCGAATCGGCTTGCCAGTAATTCGTTGCTCGAAGGATTGGTTTGCGCGCATCGCGCGGCAACGGTGGTGACCACTTCACCGCACCCCCCCACCGAGGCCGCAATTCCTGCGTGGCATTCGGGCGATGCGGCGGATCCGGATGAGCTTGTGGTAGTGTCGCATAACTGGGATGAGATTCGGCGGTGCATGTGGGATTATGTGAGCATCGTGCGCACACAAAAACGTCTCAACCGCGCCCGCAAACGCATCGAAAATCTGCGCGAAGAAATCCGGCAATATTATTGGGATTTCAAAGTAACCGCCGATTTGCTCGAGCTGCGCAACATCGCGCAAGTGGCGGAGCTCATCATCGCTTGCGCCCTCGAGCGCCCCGAGAGCCGCGGCTTGCACTACAATCTCGACCGCCCCGGCCAAGACGAAACGTGGGCCCAATGCGACACCGTGCGTCGGCGCCCAATGAATGCCTCCGCGGCAGCCATCACCGATTGAGGCTTGAAAATATTTTTGGAAAAGATACCGTTCCCGCCCTTGCGCGCTTAGCTCAGTGGTAGAGCACATCGTTCACACCGATGGGGTCGTAGGTTCAAATCCTGCAGTGCGCACCATTTTCTCTTTTTTAACGGGTTAATAACCTGTGCAAACTTCAAAATAACTCTGACTTGGAGTGGGGGCCTTTTGTGATAGTTTCAACCCGTTGAGCGAATCTTCGGATGAAGCTCGGTCGGTCAGCCGACGAGGTGATGGAACGTTGTTGAGGCCCTTCGGGGAATTGATGGAATGAAGTCGCCGCCGGAAACCGCCCTTCGGGGAGGTGGAAGGTTTGAGTGCAGCCTTTCGGGGATGTGCGAAGCGATGGTTGATTGCGCCCTGCCAAGGGCAACGACCTTTGAGAGAGTCCGCAAGGATCCCCTTGAAAAAGGATTGGCAGCCGCCCGGCGAGGGAACTTCGGTTCACTTTCCGGGCGGCTTTTTTGTTTTGGTAGGGACGCGTTGCACGCGTCCCGAGGGCGGTTTCTTCAAAACTGCCGCGGCGCGCTCGGAGAGCACGCTCTAGCGAATTAAACTAAATCAAACCCAATCTTGGCGTCTTGGTGCCTTGGCGGTTCATATTAACCGTTGATGGAGTCGGGTTATTTTCCAGGTTTGGGGGGTTCCACGTGCCATGGGAGGAAAGGGTGATGTTGGCGGAGGGTTTTGAAGAAGCTTTTATTGGCGAGTTTGGAATATGCCATTTCGGCGATTAATAGGCCGAGGACGATGGAGGCGATGACGAGGGTTTGTTGTTTTCCGGTGGACTGGGCGCTCCACCAACTGGTGACCGGTTGGGGGAGGTTTTCTTCCAGATAACGCTGAGTTTTTTCGATGGGCTCGGCGAGGACGGATTCGGATTCGGGCTGGAACTCGGGCGGCACGGGCGGGGGGGCAGTGTTGGGATGGATGAGCTGGCCGAGGGCGGCGGCATCGGCGGGGCGTTGCGTGGGGTCTTTGGCAAGGCAGGCCATGATGGCGTTGTGGACGTGATCGGGCAGGGAGTTGTCGAGGCCGAGTTGCTCGAAGCGCTGATGCAATGTGGGGGCGGGGGCTTCCTGGACGAGGTGGACGATGTCGCCATCGTGGAAGGGGGGTTGTGTGGAAAGTAAATCGTACAGCGTGGCACCGAGGGCGTAGAGGTCATCGGCGGGCGTGGCGGTTTGGCCCTGCATTTGTTGGGGGCTCATGTAGGCGGCGGTGCCGCTGGCGTCGCCTTCCATGTCATCGCGGGTGGCGGCATCGGCGGAGTTGGCGGCGATGCCGAAGTCGGCGAGTTTAAGATGGCCCTCGCGGGTGATCATCATGTTGGCGGGCTTGATATCGCGATGGACGATGTGCTGCTGATGGGCGTAAGTGAGGGCACCGCACATTTGCAGGGCGAGTGGCGCGAGGTTTTCCCACCGATAAAATCCGCCGGGCTGTTGGGTGCGCATGTCGGCAAGGTCGGCGCCATCCACAAATTCCATTGCGATGAAGGGCTGCTCGTCGGGGAGTTGCACAAGGTCGTGGATGCGGATGATGTTGGGGTGCGACAGGCGATGGGCTTTTTGCACTTCGCGCTTGAGATCACCGAGGGCCACGGGGTCTGCGGCGAGCTCGGGGGGGAGGCGTTTGAGAGCGACTTGTTCGTCAAGATGCTGATCGTGCGCGAGCCATACCACGCCGCGAGCGCCACGGCCGAGTTCGCGTACGAGGGTATAGCGTCCACCGCCAGCGAGGTCATTGGCGTGGTACAGCTCTGGCGGGCGATCAGTGGTGACTTGGCGTTGAACGGTGAAATAGAGGTCACCCATTTGCACCGCCTGATTTTCGGTCAAGGGCATGCGCCCGCGCACGGCCACGCCGTTGATGTATGTGCCGGAAGTGCTGCCGTGGTCTTCGATTTCCTGTGTCGTTTCGGTGAGGTGCAGGGTGGCGTGGATGCGCGATAGGAATTGGCTTTCCACGCGCACGCCGGCGGAGGGTTCGCGCCCGACCACATGCGTGCCGGGGCCGAGGGAATATTCGGCAACCTGCTCGCCGTTTTGGCGTTGGACGAGGATTCTGGCAGATCGGGTGCTCATACAAACGGCGGGATGGTATCAAAGGCAAATGAATTTGCCGAGCGTGGGATTGACTCGGAGGGCAGCAGTTCGCCAAGCTGTGGGGGTGCTGCGATTTGAAATTACGCAACTCGGCAAAACGCGCGAGGTGAAGTTGGAGGGCGATGATCTTGTGATTGGTCGCCGCAACGAGCGTACCGCAGTGGGGGTGGATCTTACGCCGGATGATCTCGTGAGCCGCGTTCATGCGCGCGTTTGGCGTGAGGCGGGGGAGGTGCGCATTGAAGACATGGGCAGCCGCGGCGGAACATTTGTGAATGGCAAAAAGCTGGAGCACGCCCAAGTGCTGCGCCCGGGCGAATTGGTGTTGCTCGGTGAAACACAGCTTACGCTCAAAGGAACGCTGCCCGATCGCCGGAAGCAAAATGCCCCAAGCGGCACTCGCAATCCAAAACGCAAACGCGGGCTCAAGCCGCGTCCCCAACCTTCTGCGCCAAATGAGCCCGAACCGTTGCCCGCCAACGCCAAGGTGGGGCTGCATCTTGAGTTAACCTTTGATGGCAAAATCTGGTTGGACGTGTTTGACCGCGATGAAATTTTCATTGGCCGTAAACATCCCGAGGCGGATATTAGTCTCGATCTCAGCGCAGATTTGCTGGTGAGCCGCACCCACGCGCGCATTTGGCAAACGCGCAGCATTTGCTGGGTGGAAGATCTCGGCAGCACCCACGGCACTTTGGTAAACGGCGTGGCGATCGACGGCGCGTGTGTGGTAAACACCAACGACAAAGTGCAGATCGGTTCCACTCTGATGCGCGTGTGGCACGTGGCTCAAACAGACCTGACCCAAAGTGAAGCCCCCGCCGAGATTTCGGAAGAAGTGCCCCGCACTGAATGCGAGCCCGTGCGCCCTGAGAGTGGGTTTCCTGAACTGGATTCTTATCCTGTATTTAAAGAGGAAGACTATCGTTATTATTCGCCCGGCGAGCGCACTGCTGAGGAGGTGGATGCAGTGATGAAAAGCCGAAAGAGCCCGATGGGCCGCATCCGCACTACGCATACCTGCGCGCAGGGTGAGCCGTTTTCTGAAGGGGAAGAAACTTCCCCGCTGATGGATTTTTTACCGGAATTGCCTGCGCAATTGGATGCGTTTGGGGACGCGGATGGGTTGTCCGAATGGCTGGTGAAACGATTGCCCGACTGGCTGCCCGGCGTGAAACGTGCCGCGGTGTTTGCTATCCATCACGACACTGGCCGGATACGGGTGCGGGCCCATGTGCCTTCGCTGAATCCGGTGATGAGCGACACGCTTGCGCATCGCGTGCTGGAAGGGCGCACCGGTTACGCTTGGGTGCAGGTGAGTAAAAAAGAATCAATTCGGCGGCTTTCAACTCATGCCGGTTTATATGTGCCACTCGTTTGTGCCGGGCAGGAGCTGGGCGTTTTGTGCGTAGAAAATACGGAATCTGAGGCGGAATTCAGCGTGGCGGATCTCCAGGCATTGATGGCAATTGGCCAACTGACCGCGCTGGCTTTGGGGAGTCGCCCGGGCTCTTGACTGCACGTGAGTGGTTAATTGGATTCCGGCGGCTTACGACCCAGCGCTTCATAAAGTTCCCGTTCCGCTTGTTTGCGATCCTTCACGTATTGTTGCTTTGCATCGTATCGCAGCTTGAAGCCATGCGCCATTCGCTGGCCGGCGCGTATTTGAAACTGTGTGAGATATTGAGCGAGGTTGTCCCTCGCTTTAGCGGCTGAAGGCAAACCGCGGGCGGCGGCCAAGGTGTAATATTTGTAGGCGCCCACAAAATCTTTTTGGATTCCCATACCACTCTGCAGAGCAATAGCTACGTTAAGTTGGGCTTCAGGCAGGCCTTCGTCAGCCGCGATTTTAAACCATTTGAAGGCCGATCGAAAATCAAGCGGCACCCCTACGCCCAGCGTGTACAGCACAGCTAAATTATGTTGCTGCCGCATTTGACGATCTTTCTTATCCCATTTATCGAGCTTGACAGCATCAGTGAAATTGCCGTTCGCCTCGGCTTGGATTAATTTTGCCTCCTCCAAGAACACACGCATGGCTTCGGCCATGATCGCAGCATTGATCACTGTTTGTGGAACTTGGTTGGTCGACACACCGCCCCCACCGCTGGTAGGGCCGGCAGGGCCTGTGGGGGCACCGCCGCCGGGTATTCCAGAGCCAGGAAGAGGGCCGCCGCCGGGGATGCCCGCACCGGGTAGGCCAGTACCGGGTAGGCCAGTACCGGGGATTGTGCCGCCCGGAATTCCTGCGCCACCTGCTCCCGCAGTGGGGATGCCAGTGGCGGGATTAATGGTTGGCGAAGTGGGAATTGTCACCGTGCCTGACCCGCCGGGTAAGCCTGTGGGTAACCCCACGCCGCCCGCGCCGGGTTGGGGCGTGACTGCCATGCCCGGAAGCGTACCACCGGCGCCAGCTGCGCCGCCTACACCTGGAATGGGTGCGCCGCCTCCCGCCCCTGCCGCGCCAGGAATGGGCGAAGTTGTGGCGCCCGGAATTCCTCCGGTTGCCGGTGCGCCGGGTTGGGCGAGCATCAGGTGTAATCCGCTCAATACCCCCACGCTCAACAGCGCACGAGTTACAAAATTGGTATATATTCTTGGCTTCATGGCGGCGATGTCTATGAGTTTACTTACCTCAATTTTGTGCTTTTTTCAAGTTAAAATACGGTTTTATTAGGCGACCGTTTGCTCTATCTGCTGCATTTACTCAGCAATTCGGAGGCCAACTTGTTCATCTCACCGCACGTTGGATGAGCTCGAACACTTCAGTGCTTTTCAGTGCATCGCTTTCCAGCCAATCGTCTCCGGGCACAATCGCTACTGGCCAGTCGGCGCGGCTTGCCGGTTTGCACCCGTGCGAGCCTTTGACCAGTGAGGCGTCCAGCGGGATGACGTCCATTAACATCCGAAACCCCAGCTTCTTTTGTAGCAACCGCCGCGCGATGCGCAGTTTGGGAAAGGCCAACTGCGGGTCGATGAAAAGTTCTACCGGATCATAGCCTGGTTTTCGGTGGATATCCACTGTGCGCGCGAAGTCCGGCGCTCGCTGGTCATCCATCCAGTAGTAATAAGTGAACCACGCATTCTCCTCGGCTACCGCGATGAGGTCGCCTGCGCGGCGATGGGATTCATCGTTGAGCACCGCCTGCACGCCGGGCGTGTTTTCCAAAATTTTTTTCACCTCGTCGGTGAGCGCGGTGTCCTTGATATAAATATGCGCCACTTGATGATCGGCAACGGCGAAGACTTGGCTTGCGCCGGCATCGAGTAATTCGCGCCCCAATTCTTCTTTGATTGTCAACCAACCTTGCTTGCGGAACAGTCGGTTGAGGTGGATGGCTTTGTCCACTTGCGTGATGCCGTATTCGGAAAGCAGCATCACTTGTACGCCGCGTTTAGCATAAAATCCCAACAGCCCGCCCACGATCGCATCGATGGCTTGCAAGTCAGGCTTAATCGCTTTGTCCTCGGGGCCGAGGCGTTGGAGGTTGTAATCCAAATGCGGGAGGTAAACTAATGACAGCGTGGGCGAATGCTTGCGTTCGATCCATTTTGCCGATTCTGCAATCCAACGACTCACGCAATCGGCCGTGCCCTGCGGCGTATCCACCCCCGCCGCCGGGCCCCAGAACCCGGGAAAGGGAAACTCGCCCAAATCGCGTTTGATGTCTTCGCGGATGTCGAAGGGCTCCGTGTAAATATCGAACACCTTCCGGCCATCCGCCGGGTACATCGGCCGCGGCGTAAGGCTCCAGTCCGCGCCGGAGTACATATTGTACCACCAAAAAACTTTCGCGCAGGTGAAACCATCGTGTTTCGCCCGCAATGCGTCCCACACCTTGGGCGCCTGCACGAGGTGGTTGGATTGCTTCCAGAACTGCACCTCCGCCAAATCGCGATCGTACCAGCCATTGCCCACGATGCCGTGCGTGGTGGAAGTTTCGCCGGTCAGATAATCACTCTGCGCCGTGCAAGTCACCGCCGGAAATGCTGGCTCAATAAATGCCCGCGCGCCCGCGTTGCGGTACGCAAGGATATTCGGCGTCCAAGCCCCAATATGCCGGTCGCACAAACCCACCACGTTGATGACGGCGATGCGGTTCATTTTGATTTCGCTAAAAGTTTGAAATATTCGTCACGGGAAAGGCTCGCCGTTTTGAGGTTGTTGCGAATGATAAACACCGGCACCTCGCGATACGCAGGAATCACCACCGGCCGCGCCACGCCTTTTTTTACATAAGATCGATGGCTTCCCTCCTGCCGCACAAAACGAAATCCCGCCGCCACAAAAATTTTATCCAGCGTGCGCCAATGAACTGGCAGGAGCCGCGGCATTAGGCTTCCACCAACGCGGTGGCGGTTTCGCTGGACACCCAATCCGGCATGGACCATTGGCCTTCGGCAAAAGTATATCCGGCTTCCTCCAGCACAACATTAAGCGTGCCGTGATCGGCGGCGGTGGCGAGGAATAACTGCACCGCTTCGTCCAAGGCTTCGCGCGCGGCTTCCGGAGTGTCGCCTGCACTGGCCACATCGAGCGGCTGGGCGTGGGCAATGCAGTGGCCGCCTTCCCGCCAGATTTGCGCCTGATAATCAATTCGCATAGCGGAGTGTTTCGTAATTTTGATTGAATTGCAATTCAGCCATTCGCGGGAATTATTTTTTGGTCACCATCCGCTTCGTGGCGGGCGCGGAGTTCGTGGATGGCGGCGAGGACTTTTGGGGTGTTCATTTCGTGCACCTCGAAGCCTTCGCCGATGGCGCGCAGCAGCGTGACGGTGAGTTGGCCGCCGAGATGTTCTCGGAATTCTTCAAGGCCTTTAAGCACCACCAGTTGACCGTCCTCGGTTTCGTGCGTCAAATCCTGGCTCCACAAAGAAAACCCTAATCGCTCCAACAAACGCAGAATCCGATCGCACGCGGTGGCATTGAGATGGCCGCAGTCGCGTGCGTAAATGCAATCAAGCGCGATACCGATCGCCACCGCCTCGCCGTGGCGCAGGCGGTATTCGGAAATTTGTTCCAGTTTGTGTGCCGCCCAATGGCCGAAATCCAGCGGACGCGCCGAGCCCATTTCGAATGGGTCACCGCTGGTCGCGATGTGGTTCATATGTAGCTCGGCGCAGCGATGGATGAGGCGTTGCATCGCGGCGGGCTCAAAGCCGGCCAGCGCGTCGGCGTCGGTTTCGATCAAATCAAAAAACGTTGCATCGCGAATGCAGGCGACCTTCACGGCCTCCACGTAGCCGTTGCGTTTGTCGCGCGCGGTGAGGGTGGCGAGCATTTGGAAATCATTAATCACCGCGAAGGGCGGGGCGAAGGTGCCGATGAAATTCTTTTTGCCAAAGGCATTGATGCCGTTCTTCACGCCCACGCCGGAATCGTTTTGGCTGAGGGTGGTGGTGGGAATCCGCACGTGCCGGATGCCACGATGCGCCGTGGCCGCCGCCAAGCCCACCATATCCAGCAACGCCCCACCGCCCACGCAGATCAAATACGAATGGCGGTCAATGTGGAAACGATCTATCTGCGATTGCACTTCGCTGACGTGGAAATATGAATTCTTCGTGCGCTCGCCGCCCTCCATCACGAAAGGCGCGCTGACCAGGTTCAGCACATCGGCGTGCGCTTTGAAATAACTTTGGATCTCCTTTACCAAGGTCGGCCGCGCCTTAGCCAGCGCTTCGTCGAGCACCAGCAACACCTTACGCGGCCCGGCCCCCGGCTCGTCCGACAGCGTATCGCGCAGCACCACGTTTTCCGCATCAAAGATATTTTGCGTAAACAAAACCTGATGCCGCCAACTCACCGTCACGTCGCGTTCAATCCGGGGGGTCATGCGCGAAATGCTACCGGAAACGGGCCGTCATGACAAGGCCGTGCATCGGAAGTGACCGGATCGCGGCTTGAATTTTTTCCGCGCATCCGATACGCTGCGCGGATGAGGCTTTGGGATTCATTGGGGGTTTTGGGCGTGGTGGGTTTGTTAGTCGCCTGTGGCTCGCCGCGGGTGTTGACGGAGGTGGAGTTGCAGGAAAAAGCACTCACCGATCTCAACGCCACAATGCATGCACTGAACGAAAAACTGAATGTCATTCGGTCGCAACAATTGCTGCTGCCCAAGGGGTCGCCGCGGTACCTTTCCGTGGGTCGCGAAGTGGCGCTCTTGAATGAGCAATCCTCAAACCTCGCCCTCGAGTGGGAAGGCAAAGTAATGGATCTCGATGAGGCCCGGCGTAAAGCCGCCGAGGCCGCCATCGGCGCCACCAATGCGCCGCCCGTTGTCTCTACTAACGCACCCACCGCCGCGACGGCGATTACGCACGGGGATTTGACGCTGCATTCTTTCGCTCTTGCCACCGATACCGATCAGGGCACCAAAGCCGTCACCGGCGAAGTGGAGAACATCAGCCCCAACGCGCTCACCGACGTGTCTGTGGCGTTCAATGTGCTCGATGCGGCCGGCCAAAACGTCGGCACCGTGTCCGACCAAATCGCCACCTTGGAACCCGGCGTCCGCTGGGCGTTCAAAGCGTTGGTGCTCGATAACACCGCCGACAAAGCCGAGTTCCTCGAATTCAAAATCGCCGGCAACCTCGTCACGCCCCCCGCGCCTGCGCCCGGGACAACGACGACGCCCCCCGCTCCTGGTGGTACGCCTTAATTCCATTGCGCGGTAGGCTTGCGCGCGGCATTCTGCAGCCATGCAAATTCGTGGATGTTTTCTTTCTCTCCTTTCCATAACTGTATTCAGCGTAATTGCCGACGACTGGCCGCAATGGCTTGGCCCGCAGCGCGATGGAGTTTGGCGCGAGGAGCGGATTATTCAAAAATTCGATGGCGTGCCCAAGCTACGTTGGAAGGCGGACATCGGGGGCGGCTACGCCGGGCCGGCAGTGGCCAAGGGGCGCGTGTATGTGCTGGATCGGCAGTTATCAAAAGGGACGAAGAATCCGGCTAATCCTTTTGCCCGCGGCCAATTAGCGGGCACTGAACGCGTGCTGTGCTTGAACGAAGCCGACGGCAAGCTCTTGTGGAAACACGAGTACGATTGTCCCTACGCGATTAGCTATCCGGCCGGGCCGCGCTGTACGCCCACCGTTGATGGCAACCGCGTTTACACGCTGGGCGCGATGGGAAATCTTTTTTGCCTCAGCACGGAGAACGGCAAGGTGCTCTGGCAGGTCGATTTCAAAAAAGACTTTGGCACAAAGACGCCCGTGTGGGGGTTCGCCGCGCATCCATTGGTGGATGGCGATAAACTCATTTGCCTTGGCGGCGGCGAAGAAGGCACCACCATTGCGTTTAACAAAATGACCGGCAAAGTATTGTGGCGCGTGCTGCCCGGACCGGATCTGGGCTATTGCCCGCCGATGATTTTCAAAGCCGGCGGCCAGCGGCAGCTCATCATCTGGCATCCGCGCGCGCTTAATTCCATTGATCCCGAGACCGGCAAGCTCCACTGGACCGAACCTTTCAGTGTGCGTTCCGGCCTTTCCATCCCCACCCCGCGCCTGCACGGCGATCTACTGTTCATCACTTCATTTTACAACGGCCCGCTGATGATGCGCCTTGCCAAGGACGCCCCACGCGCGAAAGTGGAATGGCGGGCTACTGGCCGCAGCGAGCGCGTTACCCAGCAGCTCCACGCCATCATGTGCACGCCCTTCATCGAGGACGGCCATATCTACGGCGTGTGCAGCTACGGCCAATTCCGCTGCATTAAGGTCGCCACCGGCGTGCGCGTTTGGGAAACCTTTGCCCCTGTCACCAAGGGCGAGGGCCGCTGGGCCAATGCCTTTATCGTCAAGCATCAGGATCGGTTTTTCATTCACAACGAAAAGGGTGACCTCATTATCGCCAAGCTCAGCCCGAAGGGCTACGAGGAGATCAGCCGTGCCAACCTCATCGCCCCCACCAACACCGCACGTGGCCGTCAGCTGGTCTGGAGTCACCCCGCCTTCGCAAACAAGAGCATCTACCTGCGTAATGACCGCGTGATCCGATGCTATTCACTGGCCGAATAAATCGGGTTTCTGGGCGGGTCCATTATAAACTCCCGCTGGCTTTAAAATAGACAGCCAACTCACCGGCTTGTTAAGATTTGGGTGTGATGTTCAACCCGACCAAACTCATCTGCTTCCTTGCCCCGTTGTCCATTGCCTTGCTGATGGGCTGCGGGAAGACAGCACCGGAGCAGCCAGCCAAACCGAAAGTGGCACCGACTAAGGCCACGTTGACGCCCGGGATGGAGACGGCCAAAAAGGCCCGTGAGGCAGGCGATTATCGAGGGGCGGTGCGGTTGTACACCTATGAACTCGCCGCTGAAGAAGCCAAGCCCGCGCCTAACTGGGTGCAATTAACCTACCTGCACAATGAGCTAGGATTCGCCCTGAATAATGCCGGCCAATCCGACAAGGCGCTGGAGCATTACCAGAAAGCACTGGCGATTGATCTCAAACAACTGGGGTCGGAGCATCCTGATGTGGCCACCAGCTACAACAACATCGGGATGGTGCACCGCAAGAAAGGCGAGGACGACAAGGCGCTGGCGCATTACCAGAAAGCACTGGCGATTTTTCTCAAACAAATGGGGCCGGAGCATCCTCTTGTGGCCGGCAGCTACAACAACATCGGGGAGGTGCACCGCGAGATGGGCGAGGACAACAAGGCACTGGCGCATTACCAGAAAGCCCTGGCGATTTATCTCGATCAACTGGGGCCGGAGCATCCTGATGTGGCCACCAGCTACAACAACATCGGGGTGGTGCACGATATCAAGGGCGAGGACGACAAGGCACTGGCGCATTACCAGAAAGCTCTGGCGATTAATCTCAAACAACTGGGTCCGGAGCATCCTCGGGTGGCCTCCAGCTACAACAACATCGGATTTGTGCACCATAAGAAAGGGGAGGACGACAAGGCAATGGAGCATCACCAGAAAGCCCTGGCGATCCGGCTCAAACAACTGGGTCCGGAGCATCCCTCTGTGGCCATCAGCTACCACAACATGGCTTCGGTCTACAGAACCGAGAAGGATTTGGCCAAGGCCAAGGAGTATTGGGAGAAAGCCTATGCAATTTTCTTCAAGAAACTGGGTCCAAACCATCCAAAAACGAAGCTCGTGAATGGTAAACTGGACGCGCTTAAGGAGTGACGGAATAACCAACGAGTGATTTGGCGGTTCGCAGCGAGGTGAGACCTCGTGTCGCAATTGAGGGGGCAATCATTTTACACTTGGCCAGTGGCTGTGCTGGCTCTAAAACCATCGCCTTCCACCATGGTGATGACCGCACAACCCAACTGGCGCAGCCTTGATGATGAGGCATTGTTGGAGCGTCGCATCAGCGGTCTCGGGCTGCACATAGACGGAGTGGTGGCCGATTGCATCGAGCAACTGTACCGCGAGCTGGAGGCGAAGGGATTGGCGCTGATGCCGCCGTGTCATATCGGTGATGAATGGTTTTGTCCTGAGGGCTGCGCGGCGATTTTTATTCCGTTTTATTTATTTGATGACCGGCTGCGAAAGCTGGAGCGTAAGATGGTGCTGGAGGTGGAAGGTGGCACGCGCAATGAATGCATGAAGTTGCTCCGGCACGAGGCGGGTCACGCGTATTCGTACGCGTACAAGTTGCAACGTAAGAAGAAATGGCAGCAGCATTTCGGGTTGGCTTCGCAGGAGTATCCGGAGACATATCGGCCACGGGGGTATAGCCGGTCGTACGTGGTGCACTTGGATGGCGGCTACGCGCAGATGCATCCGGACGAGGATTGGGCGGAGACGTTCGCAGTGTGGCTCGCGCCGGGGAATCGTTGGCGGCGAAAGTACGCGGACTGGCCGGCGTTGCGCAAGCTGGAGTATGTGGAAGAACTGATGGAGTCGTTGGCCGGGAAGGATCCGGTGCATTTGGAGGCGTACCGCGCGGCGACGGAAAGTAGTTTGCGGCTGAAGTTGCGGACCTATTATCGACGCAAACAAAAGGCGTATGCGGAGACGTTTCCGGATTTTTATGATGCGGATTTGCGGCAGTTGTTTGTGGCGATGCCGGTGGAAAGAAACGGGCACATCACCGCGGCGCGGTTGATGCGGCAGGGGCGGCGGAACATCGTGGGGGCGGTAAGTCAATGGACGCGTGAACCGAAATATCGCGTGAACGAACTGCTCAGTGACCTTGCCGATCGCGCGGAGGAGCTGGAGTTAGCAGCTAATCCGCATGATTCAGAATTGCCTTCGCAGTTGGTTTCGTATATAACATCGCTCGTAATGAACCACCGGTTTACCGGACGGTTCAAACAGACGCGCTGATTTTCAACGGCGCTATTTCACAAACGGGGAGGAGGGGATCAATGGGCAAGGTAATGGCCAAAAAGCCGAAGGTGCTGGTGCTGTTCGACGTGGGCGAACCGACGGGCATTGATGACGATTACACCGAAGATCTGAAATCGGAAGACTGGAAAACCGAGCGGCACGTGCTCAGTGCATTGCGGGCGCTGGGGTATCCCTTCGCGATGCTCGGCGTGCATGACGACACCGGGCTGGTGCGCGATATGATCGAGCGTTACCAGCCGGATGTGATTTTTAATATGGTGGAGCAATTCGCCAATTCATTGGGGAACGAAAACCGAATCACTTCGTTTTTGGAATTGCAAGGACTACCCGTCACCGGTTGCGGCTCCACCGGCATCACGCTGTGCAAGGACAAGGCGATCTCCAAAAAAATACTGAGCTATCACGAGGTGCGCGTGCCGCGCTTTATGGTGCAGCAGCCGGGTCGGCTCATTCGGTTGGCGGAAGGGATGCGATTTCCGCTCATCGTGAAGCCCGCCCGCGAGGAGGCGAGCCAAGGCATTAGCCTCAAAAGCGTGGTGAATAATGAGGCCGAGTTGGTGAACCGCGTGTGCTTTGTGCACGAACGTTTTCGGCAAGAGGCGTTGGTGGAGGAGTACATTGAGGGCCGCGAAATTTACGTGGGCGTCATCGGCAACGACCGCCTCCAATGCCTGCCCGCGCGCGAGATGGTGTGGGGCCGCGACGTGCCGCCGCAAGCGCGCTTCGCCAGCTATCGCGTGAAGTGGGATGAGGCTTACCGCGAGCGGTGGGGTATTCGCAGTCGTTTCCTACCTCCGCTTCCTGCTGCTGATCAAAGGCGGTTAGAGGTGGAGTGCAAAAATATTTATCGCGCGCTCAACCTCAACGGCTACACGCGGTTGGACCTGCGGCTGACGCCGGAAGGGGAATTTATTTTTATCGAGGCCAACCCCAACCCGATGCTCGCTCGCGATGAGGACTTCGCGATGTCAGCGAAGAAGGCAGGGATTGACTATCCTAAACTCATTGAGAAAATTATCACTCTGGCGGCTTAAACTGCTAATAAAACAACAGGCTTCCATCTAAATTAGACGCACAACTTCTCAGTCTATTTTTCTCCTCTTTTGTAGGCCTTCCATTTCTCATTTTCCGGCGAGGCAATGTATTCTTTGTAGTCATTCGCTCCATTGAAGTCAGGGTCAAACCGTATGTCCGTGTTTTCCTCCGCACTTATTAGCAAACGAGTGACCTCTTTGAAATCTTTGTCTGCCATAGCTAGCCCAATAAGAGAGGTGTACGGGGTCACATTTTTCGGCATGTCTTTGATGAGTTGAATGTAGAAGTCCTTGGCGGCTTGTTTCTTGCCTTGGGCCAAGGCAATGTTGCCTCGCAATAAATTCAGGAATGGATCCCCCCCAATCTGTTTATCGAGCTGATCCACGGCAGCGCGCGCTTGTTTGAAATCTTTATTCAAATGATGGAAATCAATCAGGGTCAGTGCCAAATTTTCTGCATTTGGAAAGGCGTGCTGAAAATCCTGCACGGCTTTGCGGTAGCCATCACCCATCGGCAGCCCTTTTCGTGCGTTGCTGACAGCAACTTGGCTGGCCGCCATAATCCGCGTTTGCATTATTGTTTTCTGCTGCTGCCATTTTGGTTGCATGCTGTCATAAATGGCGAGGGCTTGAGTTGGGTTGCCACTTCGCACGGCCATCGACATATCTTGGAATTGCTTGGCGGCTTGCCTGGCCTTGGCGTTCGGCGAGTTCGTGCTGGGCATTGATTGTGTAATTAGGCGGCCAAAGGTATGGCTGAGTGGTTCTCCTGACAGGTACACAAACAAATCTACCACACACGGTTTATTCTGCGTATTGCGCCCCAGCACAAGGCGGTGATAATTGAGGCCACCGTCTTTCGAGAGGACCCGCATGATAGACTGCGCACCATCTGGTGTCTCTGAAGCGTTAAGGAACTGGTAATCACTCGCGTTCAAGCCACGCAGAATCGCTTCATCAAAGTTGGCCCGAGCGCCCGCGACAATTTGTTTTTCCTGTTGCGTGCCATTCAGGTGGTTCGGTAAACCGTGGCGAATTAGGTTGTCGAAATCAATTACTTGCAAGGCCATTTCAGTATCATTCGCCTCCACGGCCGCTTGCAATTTTTTGGCGACCGTTCTGGCCTCGGCTAACGTGATTTTTGGCCCGCGTGTTACCCCAGGCGGCGGGATTTCAGGCAGCTCTACTTTGGTAAGCGATTTGGATTCTTCCGAGAGTGAGCCGGAGCCCTTCTTGCCGCAGCCTACAAGGCCTACAATTAGGATGCAGCTTATGAATAAGGCGTGTTTCATTTACAAAAAATGGGGCAAAGGTGGAAACAGGTCAACTTATATGGAGAGCAATGGAGTGCTCGTTATTAATTACGCAAAATTTCCAGCTTAGTATGCCACCGCTTTGCCCCTGAGGCGCGGGTCATGCGCCGCCTCGAACTTGCCATCGCGCAAACTCACCGCCTGCGTGGCTCCCATCCGGTTATAAACTTTCAGTGCGTGCCCGCGCCTCCGCAATTCGGCCAACACTCTCTCGCCTGCCTTTTGTTCAATGCGAATTTGATCGGGGGCCCATTGATGATGAAAATGCGGCTGCGCCAGTGCTTCCTTCAAGGGCCGATTGAAATCAATCGTGTGAATAATGGCCAACAGCGTTTGGGTGATGATTGTCGGTCCGCCCGCGGCGCCCACGGCGAGGATGGGTTTGCCGTTCTTCAAAACAATCGTGGGGCTCATACTCGAGAGCGGCCGTTTGCCCGGCGCCACGGCGTTGGCTTCCGCGCCCAGCAATCCAAACGCGTTGGGCACGCCGGGTGCGATGGAGAAATCGTCCATCTCATTATTCATGATCACCCCCGTGCCGGGGATAATCACCTTGCTGCCAAAGCTGGTGTTCACCGTGGCGGTGACGGCTACCCAATTGCCGTCTCCATCCGCGCAGGAAAAATGCGTGGTGTGTTTTCCGTACAAATGATCTGTGGATCGCGGCGGCGTGCCGTGCGTTTTCACCGGAGTGGCGCGGTTCATGCAGATGCGCGCGGCAAGTTGCTTCGCGTATGCCTTGTCCACTAACCCGCGTGGCACCTTGGCGAAGGCCGGATCGCCCAGCCAATGCGCGCGGTCGGCAAACGCCAACTTCATTGCCTCAGCGATGACGTGATAAAAATCGGCCGACTCCGAATCCATTTTGCCAAGATCGAATTGCTCGAGGATGTTGAGAATTTGCGCCACGTGCACCCCTCCCGAGCTGGGTGGTTGCATACCCAAAATTGTGTGACCGCGATAAGTCGTCCGCACCGGCGGCGGCGAAGTGGTTTTGTAATTCGCAAAATCCTTGGCCGACATGATGCCGCCGTTTTGTTTCATCCACACCTCCGTCCGCCGCGCAAAAGGCCCGCCGTAAAACCACTCCGTCCCATTGCTTGCAATCGCGCGATACGTCCGCGCCAAGTCCGGTTGCTTCAGCAAATCTCCTGCCGCCTTAGGCGACCCGTCCGCGTTAAATAACAACGCCCCGCTCGCGGGAAATTTTTTCAATCCCTTCGCTGTCGCCCGAATGCGCCCCGCGTACGCCATCGGAATTGCAAAGCCCTTTTCGGCGACATCGGCCGCTGTTTCCAAATGAACCCGCAACGGCAACTTCCCGTGCGCCTTCGCCAGCCGCGCATACGCCGCCAACGCCCCGGGCACCCCACTCGCCAACGCGCCCAACTGACTCAGCTCCGTATCCGCCTTGCCCTCGAGCAAATACATATCCCGATGCGCCCGCGCCGGAGCCGTCTCCCGGCCATTTATCGTAATCACCCGCCCGTCCGCCAGTCGCGCCACAATAAAGCAACCTCCGCCAATGCCCGAGTTATACCCATTTACCACCCCCAAAGTCAGCCCCGCCGCCACCGCCGCATCAATGGCATTTCCGCCATTTTTCATCACCCGCACCGCCGCATCCGTTGCTAATGGATCCACCGTAGCCACCGCTCCACGCTCTGCAGGAATAGCAAAAAAGTAGAAATTGCACAAAAAAAACGCAAGAATCGGCCTCATTTGCCGAATATAAATGAAACGGTTCCACAACACAAGCCGACGAAACGCCAGTTTTTTTGTCGTTTTTTGTCATAATTGAAACAATTTGGGGAAAATACCGTCTGATCAAGAAGCGCTGGCACGCCGGATGCTGTGAATAACTTATGAGCTGGGAGGGAAACTCGAAATAATTAAAGTGCAATTAATGGGGCAAAAGCCTTGTGGATTTTGAAAATCCGAACTAGATTTTACCGACGGTATGAACCGCAACAATTCTACTATGAAGATCGCTTTACTCACCACAATGCTGGTGACCGTTCTTTCTGTTTCTGCCCAACGCTTCGGAAACATGGGCGGCGGAATGAATGGCGGTATGGGCGGTGGCATGATGGGCGGAATGAATGGCGGCCGTGGCGGAATGATGGGAGGCATGGGCGGAATGATGGGAGGCATGGGCGGAATGAATGGCGGCATGATGGGCG